>NZ_JAXOFT010000020.1:0-40444 GCF_036409385.1 Thermomonas sp. LB-4
GGAACATGCCAGAAAGTTCTACTTATGGGGTGTCTGCCGATCGGGGAAGCTTACGCAAGCACCCACCCACCGTTCAGCGATCTCCTTGTCAATGAAGTATTCGGGCCTTGGACAAGGTAGAGCCCGATGTATGCCTCCCTCCTATCTACCGCCCCTGCCGGGCCATCTGGTCCGGCAGGGGTCCAAGTCACTGTGATGACGCATGCCACTCACTGGCAGATGCACGAAGGCCTCGCATCCGCGAGGCCTCGGCGCCCGGCATTCCACATATCGAACATGGCGCCAAGCATAAGCAGTATGCACCTGTTGCCACCAAGGTGAAGAGGGGACTTTTGCTTATTTATCCAATACTTAAAAAATACTAGCCTTTGGAAAAGGTAGGCAAAAGGTAGGCAACCTCGGCGACGCCCTCAGTCAAACTCTGCCGTCTTGACCCCGAGCACCTTGGCGTTTTCTTTCGCTGCACGGACCGTCGTCTCACCGAAGCCTCGCGCATCGGACGCCTCAATATCCACGCGCAGCTTGACCGCGGTGCCCGGGTTGGCAGTGAACAGCTCCACCAGTTCCGATACCAGCTTCGAGAACCGCAGCGAAGCCGTGACAGGATCCAGCTCCACCGAGGCGTAGAAGCGCGTCAGGACTGCGGGAGGTGCCCCACCGCCCTCATGGGCAGATGCGGCCGTGGCGGGCGGGCTCGCCGAAGCAGACTGCCCTGCGTTGGCGGAACGCTCCCCTGCCGCCGCCTCGGTGGAGACTGCCTGCTGGCTCGCTGCTGCCTGTGCCAACCGGACCTCGTATGCAGCGGCAGCGCCCGGCTCGATCAGCAGCAGCCCATCCATGTAGACGGCAGCCGCTTGTCCGAACGAGAAGCCACGGTAGGTGTCGCCTTCCCGCGCACTGGCCAGGCCGAAAAAGTCGCGGCTGGTCGCACCCGCCCCTATCGTGGACTGCAGCACCGTGGATTTGGCCAGACGTGGCAGGTAGAGATAGCTGCAGCAGTGGCTCCACACGTCCATGGCGGAGACCTCGGCGACGTCCTCCTTCCAATACCAGCGCTTCAGTACGTGATACAGATGGATCGGCGCCCATTCCTGAATCACCAGCTCATTGCCGCGCAAGGCGCCATCCAGCTCCTTGCCCAGACCCGGCGAAGCGGGATTCAGCGGATAGGCCTCCCATTCGATATCACCCAATCCGCCATCCCGCTTCGGCGACTGGCTCGGCGCCACCAGCCACTTGTATGCGTCACGGACCAGCCGGTAGACCGTCTCGGCCGTCTGTTCACGGTTCTGCACGGCCTGGCGCTGCTGCAGCGCATCGAGGTTCAGGCGCAGGTCTTTGATATCCGCCTCGATGCTGCGCCAGGCCAGCAAGGCGCGCACGGTTTCCCGGAGGTGCATCACATGGTCGGCATCCGCAGCGAGGAACAGCAACCGATTAGGCCGCTGACGGGGCTGATCACCACGGAACTTCAAAATGCCGGCGGCGAGATCACGGGCCGGGTTGTGTCCCGAGCGGGCCCATGCCGCATTGGGCGGCAGAACGACCAGCCGCATCGCCCAATCGTCCGGCACGTCGCTATGCGGCGTGAAGTAGTGGACACCTTCAAACGAGTTCGGGCCCATGACGCGCTGCAGGGCCTCACGAATCCCTTCCGTGACTTGCGCGTCATCGAAGCGCCGCTTGCGCTCCTCCATTTCGCGCCGCAGGTTGGGACGCACATCCAGCCACCAACGGTCCTGCCCTTTATTGAGGAAGGTCAACCGGGTTTCCAACCGGCCTAGCGCATCGCGGAACAGATGCGGCGCCTGCCCCGGCTGCAGGCAGCCCAGGACGACGCGCTCCGTCTCCAGACCTTTGGCCACGCTGTTGCTGCTGGTGGGGGCACTCCCGAGGAAGATGCAGCGGGTGACGCGGCGGGCCGCCTGGACAGCGCCGAAGCGGGGTTCGCGCCCGTCCAATTCCGCAGGCTCGGAGCGATCGCCATCCACGTCATGCTCCAGCACGGGATCCCAACCCGGCGGCAGGTAGTTGGTCAGCTCGGTCCGCACCGAGGCGTCATACAGCGGCAAGCTGCCCGGCATCAGCAACGCGTCCTGGTTGCCGTCCTGCCATAGGCGATGGATCACCTTGGCCATCAGCTTCAGCACCCCACGGGTACGCTGGAAGTTGGGCAGCGTGGACCAGTCGGTGTAGAGGCGCTCGAACACCTCGGGGTGAATCGGATAGGCGGCCTGCATACGGCGCAGATAGTTGCCTTCCTGGGTCTCGCCCGGCAGATCGGCGGCATGGGTGACGTAGTGGTCGGCAAATGCACGGCAAGTGGCATCAGCCGCCGAACGATCCTTGATCTGCGCAAACAGGCGCCGGCGCACGATCTCGAATGCCTCTTCGGTAGCGACCGGCTTCCAGATCGCCTGCACACGGGCGAAATAGTGCTCCAGGGCTTCCAGCGCCTTGGCACCCTGCTGGTCGACGGTTTCCCGATGCGATTCGGGCAGCGAGCCCAGCAGCACCGCGTTCGGGACCATCTTCATGGCCTCGGTCAGCGACTGGATGAAGGACAGGTTCGAGCCGAACGTTCCTCCGCTCAACGCCTTGCCGTCCTCGAACTGGCGGATGTAGGCCACCATTTCGTCCAGCAGAATCACGCAGGGGGCGGCCGCGCCAATCAGCGCCGCCAGGACTTCCTTGCCGGGCGAGGTGCCCGATGCATCGGACTCGGCAAGGCGGGCAAAGCCTTCCGCACCACCCAACTGCCAGGCCAGCTCTCCCCACAGGGTGCAGATCCGCTGCCCGTCCAAAACGCGGGGTTGATTGGGTGCCAGCTTGGTTCCGTCCAGCACCGCCACGCGCGCCCTCGGCAGGGTCAGCACGCCCGCCGCATCCAGGATTGCAGGAATCCCCTGCAGCTCACTCGCCGGCGCCATTCCTCGGGCCAGATGCAGCACCGCCAGCATCGTGTGGGTCTTGCCGCCACCAAAGGCAGTCTGCAACTGGATCACCGGATCGCCGCCCTGCCCGGCCAGCCGCCGCACCACTGAATCCAGCAGCAGCCGCATGCCCTCAGTGATGTAGGTGCGCTGGAAGAACAGCACCGGATCCTGATACTCGGACGTCGCCTTGCCCTCGTGGACCCGGCTGATATCCGCTGCGAACTCGGCCTGCTGGAACGTGCCCTTCAGCACGTCATCGTGGGGAATGGCGACTTCACGCCAAGGAGTCATAGCAGCCATTACGTAACGGTCCAAGCCAAGTTCCCCATCCTTCCACGCTCAACAATCAGCGGGTGTGGATCAATAGGTCGGACAAGCTTTTTCAATTTCATACACAGCGCAGCCGGATCGATCGCTCGAGGACGCAAGCGAGAGTGCTTCAACGGCTGCTCCAAGTGAAGCACTACTCTTATGTCGCGGGCTTTGCACGCTCGTCCCGCGATTCCTTTCTCAGCAGGCTCGGTTGCGCGAACGCTAGCGGGCACCAACATCGCCAGAGTGTCAAAGACCTTTGCAGCGACTTCCTCCGCTAGGCACGAAGCCTTAGTGCGAGCATGCAAGCTATAGTCTTTAGCCTCGATCAGCCAAGCAGTTTGATTGGAGTCCACCGCGAGCGCATCGGCGGCCTTCACTCCATTACGTATCCGAGTGAATTGGTTACGATAAAAGGCCCAATCATCAGGCTTACCAACAAACCAAGTTGGCGGGAAGGTGAAGATCAATCCCTCAATGTCTATCGCTGTCACGAATTCACTCCGTGCAAATAACGATCCGACTGCGCTAGCTCTTCGTCTAGAGCAGCGATCTCCCCCACCTCGTCCAGGCTGTCTCCTTGTGTCACCAACACGCCGTCCGCCGTGCTCTCCAGTGCGAAGAAGCGGGCTTTGATGACATCGGGCTCCGACTCTGCCAGCAGCATTTCCAACTCGCGAAGCAGAAACAAGCTATGGGTCGCAATGAAAACCTGAATACCCGCCGCGCTCAGAGCAACGATACTGCGAGCAATTTTCTTGACGAGTCTTGGATTGAGGTTCGCCTCAGGCTCATCCCAAAAAAGATACCCCTTGTCGAGGAGCGCACCAGTGGCGATTAGACGCGCGAGCATCGCAAGCTTGCGGATACCTTCCGCGACGAGCGGCATCTCAAGGCGACCACTCGCGTTCTTCAGGTAGAAGCGGCCATTCCTGTCGAGCTCGATCGATCCACCCATTGCCTCTTCCAGCGGTGCAAGCAACTCATTAATGCGCTTCTCTTTCGGGCCCCGAGCCAACGGCTTTCCTAGTAGCAAAGATGTATCGCGCCAAGTTTCCTCGAACTCCAGGTAATGACCGTCGTACACCGATACAAAATTTGGATAAATGGTTAGAAGCTCTCTCGTCGGCAAATACGCGGGCGCGACCTCCAGCCATTTTTTCGGCGCGCGCTCCAGTGTTACTTCCGATTTACTGTTGGTTGCAAAGCTGAAGTCAATGTCAAGCTCCTTATTACTGAAGCGCAACTCAATATCACAGCGCTCGCGACCCTGCTTGCGCCTAGCCAAACGCCCAAGCGCCTCGGGACGAAATACGTTGACGAGCTTTTCAGCTAACCGGCCCTGCAAAGCGGCCTTGGTCGGCGCGGAATTGATGGGCTTGCGCCCCTCCTCCCAACTGACTGCAAGCACGCAATACGCCATCTTCAACAGATGAGTTTTCCCGGCACCGTTTTCCCCCACAACGATGTTGAGGTGCTTCGCGAAGTGAAGGTTCGCCTCCGGAAACACGGTGAGGTTTTTAATTGCCATCCGCTTGAGCACGGTCTAGTCCTCAGAAATCCATAGCTGATTGTGCCCCAAGCGCGCCTACCTCGTGGCTGGCCGCTTCAATGGCATGCCAAGCGGTGACCAGCTCGTTGTAGCCGCGGGCGTCTTCGGCCCAGCCCTTGCGCTCGCACAGGGTGTATAGCCAGAAGGCCAGGCGGCGGATGTCGGGGCTGCGTTCGGGCATGCGGGCCAGCAGCGCGCCGGCAGCGGCTTCGCCACCGTCGCTCAGGGCGCGGATGAGCTGGTGCAGGGCCTCCCAGACCGGGGTGCGGTTGTCGTCCTTCGGGTCCCAGCCGGCCGGGTAGTCGACGGGTTTGAGCAGGCGCACCTTGCCGCCCTTGGCGTCCAGCACTCCGGCGCTCTGCGCGCCTTCCACGCTGGTGGCCTTGGCGCGGGCCAGGACGTTTGCCACGCCGTATTCGCCGGCGGACCAGCCCACGTCCTGGAACCAGCCCAGGCAGAAGTTGGTGTCGGCGTCGAAGGTTTCGCCGCCCAGGGTTTCGTCCACCTGCTTGTTGATCAGGGTCAGCGCGGTGTGCACGCTCATCGGCTCGCCGTTGGCTTCCAGTACGGCGCTGTAGCGGGAGAACACCGCCATGCCCGGGCCGATGGCGGCCTGCGCCAAGTCCACCGGGGCGATGGGCGAGGCGTTGCCCTCGCCGCCCAGCATGGCTTCCAGCGCCTCGGCCAGCTCGCCTTTGAGTTCGCGCAGGAACTCCTTGCGGGAAATGCTGGGTGCGTCGTCGGGGCGGCGGCGGCAGACCAGAATGATGCTGGACGCCAGCGCGTTGGTGCCGCTGCCGATCATCCGGTTGCCGAGCTCGGTGCGCATCGGCCAAGTGCCGGTCAGCGCGAAGCCGGCGCGAATCACCGCGGCGAGGAAGGTTTCCCAACCGGTCGAGGACGTGCCGTTGTCCTTGGTCTCGGATTGCTTGAAGGCGTAGTAGATCGTGACGGGAAAGGCGCCGTGCGCCAGCTCGGCGACATTGTGCATGGCTGCAGTCATGCCGTCGAGGAAGAAGCGCTCAGCACCTTCCTTATTGCCGTGGCGATAAGGCGTGGCGACCAACTCCTCTGCTTTGGGTACCGCGAGCGTTGCAAACAGTGCGGGATAGGTGCTTCGGAGAGAACGGCGAAGCCACACGTAAAAGAAATCCGACAGATCGGCATAGCCGATATTGTCGTAATAAGGGGGGTCAGTGGACACTAGCTTGCAACTACTAATGCCCTGAGAAGCTGCATCAGCCTGATTTGACATAGCACGACCGCTCGCCGGGAGCATGGCGATGGACTTGGCCACCCATTCGATGCTGGGAGTCCAAGTTCCAGAGGACATGCAGAACGGATTTCCTTCGCCGAAGTCCCAAGTCATTGGTATAGCTTGCCTAGCAAAGGTGTTTCGCAGTTGGAGCTTGGAGGGGCTTGAATCCCAAGTAGCAATGCTTGAATGTCGATCAACTACGCGATCAACTGAGAATGCCAAGTACGTGGCCACCGCCTCCGCATACGCCGTAGCCCCAGTGCCGCCGGCGTCGAGACCGCGGCCGTCGTCGGGCATGCCGGCTTGCAGGGCGTCGGCGCGGATGCGCTCGCGGGCTTCGCCGACGAGGTCGGAGAAGGTGGTCAGGGCGACGAGCTGGCGTGGGGTGAACAGGTCGCCAAAGGTGTTCAGTCCGTAGTTTGGCGTCTTGAAATCGCGCGTGTTGTCGGGCAATGGCGTATCCGGGCGCCATGCCGGCTGCGCAGATTCCGCCAGCGCCTGCATGTCGTCGTTGGGCGACAGGTAAACCCGTCCCCGCGCGCCTTCGGCCACTACCGCCATTAAGCGAGCGCCCATGCGTCCCGCTTTGCCCTCGGTGCGGATGTGGTCATACGAAACGGGCACGTCTGACATCAAGCAGCGGAACGCGTGCCGCTTACCGGCGGTGGTGCCGCCTTTCGCGCTGCTGGGAGGCTTGCCATGCCCAGACGCGGCAGTACGCACCTCAAAGCGGTACTGGCTGCCCTCCACCACCGGTGCCACCCACGCCTCCTTCCCCGCCTTGGTGGAGAGCAGGAAGGTGGAGGCCAGCGGCACGTCCACATTGGCGTAGGCCGGGTTGGGGCTGCGCACGGTGCGCGCCCACAGCCAAGCGATCACGGTGAGCGCCTGCCCCACCAGCGGCTGCAGGTCCGGCCGGTCTTTCGCCATGGCGGTGGTGATGGTCACCTTGGGGTACAGGTGGCCGATGCGCGCCTGCGCCCGTCCGCGCATCCAGTGGCCGTAGCGGCGCACGTCCTCCGCCAGGCCGCGGGCGCCAGACCAGTCCTCGCTCAGCTTGCCCTGCCGGTCGCCGGGCGGCAGCGGGCCCACCGGCGCGCGGCCGGCGAACTTGGGCGGGATCTCGATCATGGCCTTGTTGATCAGCACGGCCACGGGGTTCAGGTCACTGGCGTGGCTCTCCAGCCCCAGCCGCTGCGCCTCCAGCGGAATGGCGCCGCCGCCGGCGAACGGGTCGTGGAAGGCGGGCAGCTTGTCCGGGTTGAACAGGTCGGCGGCCTGCGGGTGCTTCCTGTTTAGCTCGCAGGTCTCGCGCCAGCTCTTGGCGATTTCCGCGCGCGCCCTGGCCAGCACGGCCTCGTTGTTGGTGTTCTCCCACTGCACCAGGTCGCGGATGATGTCGAACAGGCGCTCGCGCTCCGCAGCCGCCTGCTTCTTGTTGACGCCGCGGGTGAACCCCTCGCCGGTCTGGTAGCCGGGGTCGTTCACCAGTTGGGCAAACAACACCGCCCGCGCCGCCGCCAGCGGCCGCCGCGCCCACCACAGGTGCAGCGTGCTGGGATGGCCGTGCCGGATGGACTTCTCGCGCGCCGCAGCGACGTTGATGTCGTCCAGCGGGAGTGCGACTTCGATGAGCTTGCGGGGGGATTTGATGGGGGTCATTAGGAGTATCGATCTCTTTATTCGGGACGCACGGTCACTGCTGACCAACCGTAGTCATCGCTCTTGGGCTTGCGTCCGTAAACCGCGATGCCGGATGCCCGCTCAGCGTCGGCAGGCAAGGAATTGACCAGCGGCGGAGCAATGAAAATATCCTCCACGAAGGCGAACCCGTTCGGGTGGCGCTTCAAGGAACCGGAGAACTGCTGCATGTCGGGATGTGGCGTCCACGGCCCCGGCTCCACCGTGACCAGGTCGATGCGATCACGCTTCGGATTGAATGCCAAACGCAACTTCACGCTATCGCCTGGCTGGAGTGGACCCAAGCCCTCCAAGGCGGACTTGCCGACCTTGACGAAGCCATTGTCGCGATCGACAAACACATGTGGGACGCCATCCTTTCCGAATGACCCCAGGAAGATGCCGGAACGCGAGTCCAAACAATCCCATGCACTGCCGTCGGCGCGCGGAGCCACTTGGACGATCGTTTGCCTTCCTTCCAGAGTGCCGCGGACCAGTGAAACCGGATCCCCCGGCGCGAGGTGCCGGATCTTCATCCCGGGCCCCACCAGACTCCAGACTTTGCCGGCTTTGTCGCGAACCGCGAAGCGGGGCAACGGGCGAGGCTTCCACCCTGGAGGAGGATCGCTATGCTGGGGAAGAATAGTACCGAGATACGTGCCCGATACCATCTCGACACTTTCAAAGCACAGCACCAGCGCTTCCGCCGCGTGCTGCGCATAGAAATGCTTCGGCTCCAACGCCCCGGGCGCGTCCGGGTCATACCAAGGGCTGTCGATCAACGCCTGAAGCTCAGCGGGAATTTTCCATCCGCGACCCTCACGGATATTGATAGCGACTGCGGTTTCACTGCTTGCCTGGGAAAAATCGTGCAACTCCGCCAGCAATGCAGCTAAGTCGACGTGGACGTTGACGGTAAACCCATCCTCCGCCGGACACGACAGCGCGCGACAGAAGCACGCCCTTGCCAGCTCCGGTTGCTCACTCGCGTACAGGCGACCCGCCTCCGCCCATACCCAGAACTCGTTCCGCTTGGACTTGAGCACTGTCGCCAGACAAGACGCAGCAGCCGTATGGTCGCCTTGGAGACGCAGCATCATGGCCAAGTCCCAATCAAGCCATTCTGGCTCCGGGCCACCGTGCCGACGCGCTTGCTGCAACCAACTGACGGATTCCGCCACCTGATCGGGATCATTGGGTGCGTGTGCGCGGACCCATTTGGCCAACCCTCTGGCCACCATCGCGCCAATGGCGGGATAGGTTTTGCCGTTGTACTCGTTGGGCATCCAATCTTCCGGGCGCAACCCGTCATCACGCACCCAGCGAACGAACAATCCGTACTGAGGAAAATGGGGCGCAATGGAAGACAGTGCCTGGAGAATATTGGAGCAGGCCATCCCCGGGATCTGGACCTCCGGCAGGTTCGAGAACTCCCTGAGTGTGTCGTCGATCTTGCGCAGGTCACGCTCATCAGGCCGCCCACCAGCCTGCAATGCAGACTTGACCGAGGCCACAAGCAACTTCAGGCGACTGTGGCACACCCATTCAATCTGGGAGCGCGTTTTGAAATCCGTGGGATCCCGCTCCAGGATGGACTGCCCCAAGGCCCAGGCCTCATCAAGCTTTCCAGCCCTGCGGAGTCTTTGAATTTCTTCCCAGTTCATTGCAGCAGATCCCTGATGGACTGCACATCAGCAGCCGGGCTGTAGTGCATGACGGAGCAGGACGTGGCGCGACCAGCCTTGTCGAAATTCATTTGCAGCTCGACCAACTCCTCTACCTCTCGTGCGACGACCAAGCTCAACCGCCATGCAGTTTCTCTCGCGGAAACGACGCACCATTCCGCCTTGGCAAGCCGTCCCCTCAGGTCAGCCAACAAGGTTTTGGCCAAGTCCGTGAATTCGGTCTCCAGTACACACTCCTGCGCGATCTTCGACAGCAGTGTCCAGTGGCTGGCCTCCTCAGCCCGCATACTGGTCACGCTCTTTTTTCCGTCGTAGCTGATACTGAGCCGGACCTGTTCCCCGCGCCCTTCAAGGGTGAGTTTTTCCAGGTACGCGGAGGACCTCACGGCCACGACAGTCCAGCCCAATGGCTCAACCACGCGTGCGATCTGCAGCCAGATTGCGACCGACAAGGACAGCCGGGTCGAATCGGCAAGCCCGGGCGGCACGTCTCGCTGCTCCTCTGCCGGCGTCAGCGCTCGCTCATTGATGCTCCAGCCATAGCCAACCTTGATAGCGGCAGAAGGCTTCGCGGCGTCGCTCTTCCACACCATGGTGCTGAAGCCATGGATGGGTACGTAGTTGAACAGCACCACCCCTTTCTCGGCCACTGTCAAAGCCGTATAGAGCCACCGAAAGTATCCGGCACTCTGCGCGTGCGCCTGATGGTGCCCATCGATAAAGCACCATGGCTGCTTCATGCCCTGGGCATGGTGCACGGTGGCACCATATCCATACTGCATCAGCGAAATGCCCTCGATCCCGCCCAGCCCGTCTTCGGGCTGATCATCTTTGCTTTCTTGCTCGGCATCTCTGACCTGCCGCTCCCGATCACCCCGCTGGGATCGGTACCAGACGCTGGCAGCGATAAAGGTGTCGGCCGACCTGGGGCTCTCATCGCGCTCGAAGTAGTCGAGCAACAGGTTCTCAATGCGGCAGGTCGCAGAAGTCAGGCCAGGGGCTTCCAACGCAACCTCGGGAAGGAGACTGAACGCGACAGGCTCCTTCCTACCTTTCAGCAATTGGGATAAACGCTGCACTGGCTCCATGGCAGCCACGCTGACCCGGCGTCCTCGATACAGTGCCGAGGTGTTCTCCAGCATGCCCACGCCGCGGAAGGGATGAATCGTCTCCAACAGTTCGCCTTGCGCCACAACCTGCTCACTTTCAGCACCAAGGAGCTGATGGCGAACCCATGTCGTGAATCGCCGGACCTGCTCATTCTGGAAGAAGAGCACCCAGATACCATAGGGGTCATGTCGATAAGCATCCACGATTTCAGCGGCCGCCTGCTCACGAGACACAATACGGAAGTCCTTGTCTTCCGAAAGCTCCACTGAGCCAAACCGTCCGGAACGGAGGCCATCGACCAACCTGATCGCGTTCTGGAGGCGCGCCCCTCCATTACCGGGATCGTAAACCTGGTCGAGTTCGAATACGACATGCCGGATTTGACGTGACGCCTGGTAAAGCCCACTGAGGAGATCTTCCTCCGACGACATTCTGGGCAACTGATAGGGATCACCAAAGAAGGCGAATTTACGCCGGGTATTAACCAGATCGGCATAAGAGAAGAAATCATTAACAAGGTGACCTGTTCCGAAAACTTTCCCGTCGAGCGTTTCGAAATAGCCGTTGCCGATCAAGTGGGCCTCGTCGACGAGATAGACCATATCCGGCGGATCATTGTTCGCAAGCAGGGGAAAGTGCTTGCCATTTCGCTTTCCCTTTGAAGATAATTTTTCTTGCGGCGCATTCTCACCCCGGACCAGTGGCCCATTGCCACTTAGATCTCCTCTAGAAGCCTGATCATTGAAGTACAGTTGCCGATAGACACTGTTGCATTCGATGTGACCAACGTCACTTTCTCTTGCGCTGTCAGCGAGTCGGCTATTTGGGTACAGCACCCTGTAGGGAATCCCCTCGGCATCAAGGGAAGCAGCCAGACGTTGCAGCACCAGCGTCTTTCCGGTGTTGGTCATCCCTGTGACAGCGATCGATCCCACCTCTGGACTTTGGAGGGCGCTCAGCGCGTTATTCAGGCAGTCCTGCTGCCCCTCCGTCAGCTTGAGCAAGCCTGACTTGACGCCGCCCTGCTCGCCAAGTGGATGAATGCGCGCAGGAGCCCAGCGGTAAGGCTCCACGCCAAGTGCGCCGATGATCCGGTCCGCCTGGTCCTTACTCACCCGCAAACCAGGCGATGCCAGAAGGTCAAGACGCTCAGCGCAACGACCCAGATCGATGATGTGGAACCAGCTCCTCACCTTTGAGGGGAGGTCGACCTTGTCCTCGATATCCCCACCGAAGACCACCATCGCCGAGATATGACCGAGCTCCTGGGCAACCAGCAAGTCGTGCTGCTTCAACCAGTTGATGACGTGGTACTTGTTCGTGCGTAACTGGACAAAGGGATTCGCGTGGGAGCCGCCCTTCACTTCCACGCCAGAAGCGCGCCAGCGGCCATTCTCGGCACCCGTCAGGCTTCCCCGGTGGCTTTTGAAATCTGCAACGACCACCATGCCCGGAAGAAGAACGACGAGATCGATCTCCGCACCATTCCACATGGCATTAGCGATGACGTAGATCCAATCGCTACTCTCTCCCCAGCGCGGGGCAAGCTGACACAGAAATTCCTGGAAGATGAGATTTTCATGCGTGCGCGAAGCCTTCTCGCCAATAAATGCATGGATCGTCACTTCGCAGACACCCCGATTCGGGACAGCAGACTGGAGAGCTCGAACGTCACCGCAGTCACGCCCGGCTCGGGCTCTTGGGTGAAGGGTTGCGGCACGTAGTGCGGCCCCTCCACCGTGTCCCCGTCCACCAGGACGATGGCCAGCCAGAACTTTTCGCCCTGGTTGAGCGCGGTGCAGATTTCGTTGCGGGTGATGACGACCACGTCCGCGCCCTTGGCACGCCCCTTGACCTCGATATGGCGGGCATCGGGTAGTTGCCCCTCCCTCGGCGGCGGCTGCGCGGTGATATCCCAACCGCATTTCTGCGCGGACACGTCCTTCACGGCGTGACCCATAGCCTGCTCGGCGGCCATGACGGCCGCCATGGCGCGGCGCTCCACTTCGGCACGGGCGGCGGCATCAACGCTGTACGGTGCAGGTGTCTCGCCGCGCAACTGCGCCAACAGGCCCGCGGGAATCACCAGCGCACCGCCCACGATGACCGGCGTGGCCGAGACGATGTGACGCATGGTCTCCAGTTCCCGCTCGCGGCGCTGCAGGCGGGCGGCCAGCTCCTCGACCCGGCGCTGCAGGTTTTCCGGCTGGATTCGGGGCTGCTTGCCGGCTTTGACTTCCATCTCCAGTTCGATGACGCGGCCGGAGAGGTAGTTGATCTCGTTAGTGAGCCGCCGGCGCACGGCTTCGTGGGTCTTGTCGATCTGCCGGATATGGCGGGTGCTCACCTCTTGGAAATGCTGCGGCGCCAGGGTGGCGGCAGCGTGCTGCAGGGCGCGTTGCTCGATGCCGGAGGCCAGCCAATCTTGGTCCAGCAGGGCCGCGACCCGCGCCTGGTCCGCGGCGTCCAGAGGTACCAGGTCAAGATGTGGCGCCCAGCCGGCGAACGCGGTTTGCCCGTTGGCGCCGATGCGCACGAACTGCAGGCGCCGGGACAACGTGTGAGCGTCGGGCCCCGTGCCTTCTCGGACGCTATGGTCCACCAGCAGCAACAGCGACGGCGTCAGTCCGGGATCTGCGGGATCCAGCAGGACGGTGCCTTGTTTCAGCCGAGGGCGCTGGTCGGTGAGGACCACGTCGAGCAGTGCCGCCATCAGCGGGTGTGCCGGATGCACCAGGTCGGCGTCACGGCGGCCGTCGACATGGATTTCCGCCTTGTCGAAGCAGATGCGCTCGTACTTGGGCAGCAGCGGGCGACGGGTATCGCTGATCTGGCGGTCGCGCTCGCGCAGCAACGCCGGGACATGCGGGATCTCGTAGCGGGCGCCCTCGCGCCGGCGGGCATCGCCACCAATGCGCTGGAATGCCTCCAGGAAGAAGCCACGCAGGAAGTAAGGCTGCAGCTTGCGGGCCTGGGCCTTGTCCATTTCCTCCTTGATGGCGAACAGGTGTTCCATCGACATCGCGGTGTCCACCAAGGCATTGCGCTCGATGATGTTGCGCAGGTGCTGGGTGTCCAGTGCGCCGTCGATGACCTGGTTCAGGCGGGCCTTGGTCTCCGGCAACTCGCTGTAACGGATGGCCTGCATCAGCAGGTCCTTCAGGGACACACCTTCAAACGCCTCGCCGAGGATGTCGAAGACCTGGCCGCCCAGTGCGGCGCGCTCGATCTCCAGCTTCTCGAACAGCTTCTGGAAGACCTCGCCCTCGCGGGTTTCACTGGCCACCAGGTTCCAGAGATGGCAGACCTCACGCTGGCCGATGCGGTGGATGCGGCCGAAACGCTGTTCGATGCGATTCGGATTCCACGGCAGGTCGTAGTTCACCATCAGGTTGGCGACCTGCAGGTTCACGCCCTCGCCTGCTGCATCCGTGGCAATCAGGACCAGCACGTTCTTGTCCTGGCGGAACAGTTCCTGCACCTTGACCCGCTCGTCGCGGTTGGTGCCGCCGTGGATCGTCACCACGGCTTCCGGCTTGCCCAGGAAATCCGAGATGCGCGCCTTCAGGTAGTTCAGCGTGTCGCGGTGCTCGGTGAAGATGATGAGCTTGCGCGGGTTGCCGCCGGCATCGCGCATGTCCGGCTCGTCGTGCAGCATGCGCGAGAGCTGCGCCCACTTGCTGTCGCTGCGGGATTCCACCACGGCGCGCGCGCGCGCCTCCAGATCCTTCAGGCTGAGAATCTCCGCCTCCAGCTCCAACGCCGTGCGGGCACTGGAAGCCTGATCCACCACCTGATCGGAGTACGCCTCGTATTCCTCGGCGCTCATCTCCTCTTCGGCCTCGTCTAGGTTGGCAGGCACGTCCAGGACCTTGCGGACGTAGAGCTCCGCCTCCTCGCGCACCTTGCGACCCCGGTCCAGCAGGCGGGTTTCCTCCAGTCGGGCTTCCAGCCGCGTGCGGCGGCGCTTCAGCGACTGGTAGATGGCCTCCGGGCTGGAGGCCAGGCGCCGCTGCAACTGGGTCAGCGCGAAGCCGACGATGTTACGGGCCTTGCCGTCCAGCTTGTCGGCGCGGTTCATCTCCTCGCGCACATACGTGGTGACGGCTTCGTACAGGGCGGCCTCTGCCGGTGAAAGCCGATAGTTGGCGGTGTAGGCGCGGCGCTCCGGGAACAGCGGGGTGCCGTCGAAGCGCAGCAGCTTCTCCTTCACCATGCGCCGCATCATGTCGCCTACGTCCACCTTGTGGGCGCCTTCGCGGAATTTGCCGTAAAAGCGGTCGCCGTCCAGCAGCGACAGGAAGAGCTGGAAATCCTCTTCCTTACCGTTGTGCGGGGTGGCGGTCATCAACAGGAAGTGGCGGCACAGGCCGCCGAGCATCTCGCCCAGCTCGAAACGCTGGGTCTTCTTGATTTCACCGCTGAAGTAGCTGGCCGAGAGTTTGTGCGCCTCGTCCACGATGATCAGGTCCCAATGGGTCGCCGCCAGCTTTTCGCGGTAGTCCTCGCTGCGGGCCAACTGGTCCAGGCGCGCGATCAGGCGATCCTGCTCGGCAAAGTAGTTGCCGCTAGCGCAACTCTCCTGTCGCTCGCGGCTGAAGATCTCGAAATCCAGGCCGAACTTCTCGCGCAACTCGTCCTGCCACTGACCAGTCAGGGATCCGGGAGAAACGATGAGGATGCGCTGGGCATCCGCACGCATGACCAGCTCGCGGATCAGCAGGCCGGCCATGATGGTCTTGCCGGCGCCCGGATCGTCCGCCAGCACGAAGCGCAGCGGCTGGCGCGGCAGCATGGACTCGTAAACCGCCGAAATCTGATGCGGCAGCGGCTCCACGTTGGAGGTGTGCACCGCCATCATCGGATCAAACAGGTGCGCCAACTTGATGCGCAGAGCTTCGGCCGCCAGCTTGAAATCGGCGCCGTCAGCGTCGAAGGCCCAGGGGCGGCCGGCAATGGCGATGGCCAGGCGGTCCTCGTCCTGCCGGAACAGCATGCGTTCCGCCACCGCGCCGTCGGGGGCGCGGAACACGAGACTCACGGCATCCGGACCCACCGCGGTCACGGCGACCACCTCTACGGCGCCAGACTGCGCCACGCCGAGGACGTGCATCCCGGGCGCAAGTTCGTCAAGCTTCAAACCCCATCCCCCTATCGGCTATCCGTTGCCAAACCCGAGTCTACCCTCGAACACTCCTGGGAAGACCCGCAGGCCCATGAAGTCAGGCATCAGGTCGGGTTGCCGCACCGTAGCAAGGCACACATCGCGCAACGCGAACGTGCTCCTGCAAGCTCAGTTCGCGCAGGCAAATCGTTGGGATACATGAAGGGATACCTAGAGAGTTACGAACAACAATATTTCATTTAAATCAATTAGATAGAATTATTTATCGAGTCCTCTCCTGGCACCACAGTGGTTCTGAAGAAGCCCGCGCAAGCGGGCTTTTTTGTTGCCTGCAGCACGCCGTGCGGCAGTTGCAATGCCGGCACGGTCGCCGGTCCGCCGCCCGCCGCGCGCTCTCAGTAGAAATCGCGGCTGCGCACGTCCAGGCTGCCGAGCAGCGGGGTCAGGTCATGCAGGCGCCTGGCGATCAGGTGGCGCACCCCGTGCTGGGCCTCCAGCCGGCCTTCCACCATCATCAGCTTCGACTCCAGGAACGGCTGCCGCTGCCGGTCGGCCACCTGTTTCCAGACCACCACGTTGATCATCCCGTGTTCGTCCTCGAGGGTCACGAAGGTGACGCCGCTGGCGGTCTGCGGACGTTGGCGCCCCACCACCAGCCCAGCCGCGGCGATGTGCCGGCCCGAGGGAATCCGCGGCAGGTCCCGCGAGCTGCGGCAGCGCCGCGCGCGCAGCTGCGCGCGCAGATGCGCCAGCGGGTGCCGGCCCAGCGTGGTGCCCACGGTGGCGTAATCGGCGAACAGGTCTTCGCCAGCCGTGGGCAGCGGCAGCGCCACCCGGTCCTCGCGTGGCTGCGTCGCGGCGCCCAGCAAGGGGCGCTGTTCCTCCACGCCAGCCACCTCCCAACGCGCGCGATGCCGGTGTCCCGCCAGTCCACGCAGCGCGCCGGCATCCGCCAGCGCGGCGCGTGCGCGGCTGTCCAGCCCGGTGCGCCCGGCCAGGTCGGCGACATCGGTGAACGCCTGCGCCGCCCGCGCCCGTTCGATCCCTCGCGCACTGCATTCGTCGAGGCCTTTCACCATGCACAGCCCCATCCGCAATGCGAACGCGCCGCGCCGGCCGAGTTCCAGGCCGCACTCCCAGCCGCTGTGGCGCACGTCGACCGGGCGCACCTCGACCCCGTGCCGGCGCGCGTCCTGCAGCAGCTGGTCGGGGCTGTAGAACCCCATCGGCTGGCTGTTGAGCAGGGCGCAGGCGAAGGCCGCCGGATAGTGGCATTTGAGCCAGCTGCTGGCGTAGGTGAGCAGGGCGAAGCTGGCCGCGTGCGACTCCGGGAAGCCGTAGCTGCCAAAACCCTTGATCTGCTCGAAGATGCGCGCCGCGAATTCCGCGTCGTAGCCGCGCGCCAGCATGCCGGCGGTCAGCTTGTCGCGGTGGTGTTCCAGCCCGCCGTGGCGCTTCCAGGCCGCCATCGACCGACGCAGGTCGTCGGCCTCGCCGGGCGTATAGCCGGCGGCGACGATGGCCAGCTCCATCACCTGCTCCTGGAACAGCGGCACGCCCAGCGTGCGCTCGAATACGCGCTCCAGCTCCTTCGACGGATAGCGCACCGGCTCCTCGCCGGTGCGCCGGCGCAGGTAGGGATGCACCATGTCGCCCTGGATGGGCCCCGGACGCACGATCGCCACCTCGATCACCAGGTCGTAGAAGGTGCGCGGCTGCAGCCGCGGCAGCATCGCCATCTGCGCGCGCGATTCGATCTGGAACACGCCGATGGTGTCGGCGCGGCAGAGCATGTCGTAGGTGGCGGGATCTTCCGCCGGGATCGTCGCCAGCGACAGGTCGCGCCCGTGGTGGGTGCGCAGCAGGTCGAGGCAGCGCCGCAGCGCGGTGAGCATGCCCAGCGCGAGGATGTCGACCTTGAGCAACCCGACCGCGTCCAGATCGTCCTTGTCCCATTGCACCACCGTGCGCCCGTCCATCGCCGCGTTCTCCACCGGCACCAGCGTGGACAGCGGCTGCTGGGAGATCACGAACCCGCCCGGATGCTGCGACAGATGGCGCGGGAAGCCCACCAGCGCTTCGGCCAGCACCAGCACCCGCCGCAGCAGCGGGCTGTCCGGGTCGAAGCCCTTTTCGCGCAGGCGCTCCGGCGGCGGCAACGCATCGCTCCAGCGGCCGACGCAACCGGCCAGAACGTCGATCTGGTCCGGCGGCAGCCCCAGCGCCTTGGCCACGTCGCGGATCGCGCCGGCGCCGCGGTAGGTGGTGGCCACCGCGGTGAGCGCGGCGCGATCGCGGCCGTAGCGCCGGAAGATGTACTGGATGACTTCCTCGCGCCGCTCGTGCTCGAAATCGACATCGATGTCCGGCGGCTCGTCGCGCTCCTTCGAGACGAAGCGTTCGAACAGCATGCCGATCCGGTCGGGGTCGATCTCGGTGATGCCCAGCGCATAGCAGACCACCGAGTTCGCCGCCGAGCCGCGGCCCTGGCAGAGGATGCCGAGGCTGCGGGCGTGGCGCACGATGTCGTGCACGGTCAGGAAATAACCCTCGTAGCGCAGCTCGGCGATCAGCGCGAGCTCCTTCTCGGCCAGATCGCGCGCCTTGCGCGGAACCCCCTGCGGCCAGCGCCAGCGCAGGCCCTGCCCGGTCAGTTCGCGCAACCAGCTGGCGGGCGTCTGCCCGGCCGGCACCAGCTCGTGCGGATACTGGTAACGCAGCTCGCCGAGGTCGAAGGTGCAGCGCCGGGCGATGCGCGCGGATTCCGCCAGCAGTTCCGGCGGGTACAGCCCGGCCAGTGCGTGGAGTGGGCGCAGGTGGCGCTCGCCGTTCGGGAACAGCCGCAGGCCGGCCTCCGCCACCGTGGTGCGATGGCGGATCGCGGTCATCACGTCCTGCAGGGCGCGCCGCCCGCGCGCGTGCATGTGCACGTCGCCGGCGGCGACCAGCGGCAAGTCCAGCGCCTTGCCGAGCGACTGCAGGGCCGCGAGTTTCTCCGCATCGCGCTGGCCGTGGTGCAACTCCACCGCGATCCACAGCCGCGCCGGAAAAATCCCCCGCAACCAGTGCCCGTCCCGCGAATCGGTCGGATCGTCCGGAATCCACAGTGCGGAAAGTCCGTCCAGCGGGTGGGAAAAGTCCTCGCGCAGCAACCGGTATCCGCCCTTCGGTGCGCGCCGGCGCGCGGTGGTGATCAGCCGGCACAGCGCCTGGTAGCCGGCCAGGTTCTCGACCAGCAGCACCAGCTTCGGGCCGTCTTCGATGCGCATCTCGCTGCCGACGACCAGCGGCAGGCCCACCGCCTTCGCCGCCTGCCAGGCGCGCACAATGCCGGCCAGCGTGCACTCGTCGGTGATCGCCAACGCCGCGTAGCCGTGCCGGCGGGCGCGTTCGAACAGTTCGCGGGCGCTGGACGCGCCGCGCTGGAACGAGAAGTTCGACAGGCAGTGCAGCTCGGCGTAATGGCTCCGGCCCGGGCTCATGCGAACCAGCCGTGCAGCCAGTAGTCGCCATGATCGCCCACCGGCCGGTACACCCAGGCGCGCTGGCCGGTGGCCAGCCGGGCGATGGCGTAATCGCGGCGGATGTCGCCGTTCCACCAGCCGGACTCGATGCGCTCGGGGCCCGCCAGCAGCCGCGGCGCTGGGCCACGCAGCGGGATGGGCCGGGCCAGCAGCCAGCCCGGGCGCAGCGGCGCCAATGCCTGCGCGACACGCCCCGCCTCGCCGCGCCTGGACGTTGGGGGCACGACATCGCGCCACGCCGCCTCCGGCCGGTGGTCGTCATGGACGGACAGGCCGTGGACGGCGCGCTCGCCCAGCCGCGCACGCAGGCGCTCGCGCAGCTGCTCCCAGGAAGTGGCCTGCTGCGGGCGCGCATCGAACAGCTCGCGATGGGCCGGCACGAACGCCGGCAGCTCCTCCGCCACCAGCGCCAGCGCACGCACCGGCGCAGCGACCTGGGCTTGCTCCAGCCGCCCGCGCGACACTTCGAACAGCAGCGCGGGATCGCGCTCCGGCGCCAGCAACCCGACCGCCACCACGGTTGCCGCGCGCCCCTCGTGCTCCAGCTGCAGGGTGAACCGCTGCACGCCGCCATCGCGGCCGGCCAGGAACGCGGCCAGGTCCGCGGTCAGCCGCTTCAGCGGGAACAGCAGCGCCTGCGAGGATTCGACTTCGTAGCCCAGTTCGATCCGCATCGCGAACCGGTCCGGCGGGCGGTACCAGGCCAGTGCCGGTGCGCTCACCCCCAGCAGCGCATCCAGATGGTCCGGGACGTCGGCGGGGAAGCGCCGCGCCAGCGCGGCGCGCGGCAGCGCCATGACCTGGCGCAGCGTGCGCAGGCCCATGCGCTGGAAGGCGATGACGACGTCCGGCGCGAAGCCGGCGCGCTGCACCGGCAGCTGCCCGAGGGCATGGCGCATCGGTTCGAGGCCGGCCACCGCCAGCCCGTCGTGGGCGTTGGCCAGCGCCCGCGCCGCTGCCGGGGTCGGCGCGGCGACGATCCGATGGCGGAAGCCCAGCTGGTCCAGTTCTTCGCGCAGCCGCGCCTCGAAGCGCGGCCAGGGCCCGAACAGGCCCAGGCTGCCTTCGATCTCGACGATCAACGCATGGCCGTATTGGGCGCTGACCTGCGAGCTGAAGCGGTAGGCCCAGGCGGCGAGGAAACGGTGCCAGCGGGCCTCTTCGTGCGGATCGTGTTCGATGATGGCAAACCTGCCGGGGAGCGCCTGCGCTGCGGCCAGGCCCATGCCCCGGCGCAGGCCGAGCGCGCGGGCAGCCGGGTTGACCGCATGCAGCACGCGCCGCTGCGCCGGGCCCGCGACCAGCGCCAGCGGCGCCTCGGGCTCGGCGCAACGCCGCAGCACGCCATCCAGCGCGAGCTGCGGCAGCAGGATGCAGGCCCAGCGCATGGCCTAGCCCGGCAGCGGGATCGGCCGCGGCGGGGCCAGCCCGCCGCGGCATTTGAGCACGCGCAGCTGCGCCGGGCGCGCGTCGATGGCGATGCGCAGCGCCGCCGGCGAGGGATTGCGCGCAGCCGCCAACGGGCGGGTGGCGAATGCCAGCGTGCGCCCCGATTCGGCGGCCACCTGCAGCCGCCGCAGCGCGCGGTCGTCGGCGGCCTGCGGCCAGCACAGCACCGCGCCGCAGCTGCCCGAGCGCAGGCACTGTTCGGCCGCCCACAGGGCATCGCGGTGCGATCCGGCTTCAACCACCTGCAGCTGGCGCAGTTCGACCCCTGCCGCCTGCCAGGCCGGGGCGAACGGGATATAGGGCGGTGCCACCAGCACGATGCGCTCGCCGGCCTGCGACAGCCGCGCCAGCGCCGGCCACAGCAGCTGCAGTTCGCCGACCCCGTCCACCGGGATCAACAGTTCGCTCAGCGCCGCCTCCGGCCAGCCGCCGGTGGGCAGCGCCGCATCCAGCGCGGCCTGCCCGGTGGGCTGTGCGCTCGGCGGCAACGGCGCCGGCTGCCCTTTCCAGACGCGCCGCTGGTGCAGCAGCGCATCGATGGCCACCACTGCGCCCATGTCATCCCCGCCGGACCAGGCCGCAGAACACGCCTTCGACCGCGAAGTCCTGCCCCGGCTGGACTTCGATGGGCGCATAGGCCGGATTGCGCGGCAGCAGGCGCAGCAGGCCCGCGGCGCGTCCCAGCCGCTTGATGGTCAGCTCGCCGTCCAGCCGCGCCACCACCACCTGGCCGTCGCGGGCCTCCGCGGTGCGCTTCACCCCGACCAGGTCGCCGTCGAGGATGCCGTCGTCGATCATCGAATCACCCTGCACCCGCAGCAGATAGTCCGGCGTGGCCGAAAACAACCGGGTGTCGAGGGTCAGGGTATCGGCCAGCCCGGCATCGGCGCCGATCGGCACGCCCGCCGCCACCCGGCCCAGCACCGGCACCCGCAGGAGGTCGGTGCGCGCGCGCATTCCGGCCGGGCGGATCCCGCGCGCCTGCCCGGGGGTGACTTCCACCAGCCCGGCGTCGGCCAGCGCCAGCACGTGCTTGCGCGCGGACGCCCGCGTCGCCAGCCCGCAGGCGGCGGCGATCTCGGCCAGGGTCGGCGGCTGGCCGTAGCCGGCCACCCGGTCACGGATGAAACCGAGGACAGCGGCGCGGCGGGGAGGAAGGCTGGACATTGGATACATTTGTATCCCAGACGCCGGGATTCCGCCAGCCCCCCAGCAGCGAATGCGTAGCTTCGCGCGCCAGGCCCGTTTCAGGTCGCGTTGATGGGCGCTGCGGCCGGAACTTCCCGGCATCCTGTCCGTGCATCGCCGGGGCGACAACCAGGCGCAGGGACCCGGCTGCGACCAGCGGCGCGCCGGGCAGGGCCGCTAGCGATCCCCGCGGCCCTCAGCTGCGCAGCGCGGCGAGAAAGTCCTCGCACCAGGCGTGGATGTCGTAACGCGACACCGGCGCCATCATCGATCGCCAACGTTCGCGGCGTTCGGCCAGCGGCATCGCCGCCGCGCGCGCGAACGCGTCGGCCACACCGTCCAGGTCGTACGGATTGACCAGCAGCGCCCCCTCCAGCTCGGCGGCGGCGCCGGCGAACATCGACAGCACCAGCACGCCCGGATCCTGCGGGTCC
The DNA here is from genome assembly GCF_036409385.1 of Thermomonas sp. LB-4. Classification (NCBI taxonomy): domain Bacteria; kingdom Pseudomonadati; phylum Pseudomonadota; class Gammaproteobacteria; order Lysobacterales; family Lysobacteraceae; genus Thermomonas; species Thermomonas sp. LB-4. The sequence continues at coordinate 22,254 of NZ_JAXOFT010000020.1, forward strand.
TGCGAGGCCACGTATTCCTTCGCCACCAGGTTCATGCCGTCGCGCAGCGGCGTCACCACGCCGATCGCGGCCAACCGGTAGAACCCGGTCAAGGTGGCGTGGGCGAAGTTGCGGTTGACGTAGCGCAGCGGCGTCCATTCCGGGTCGGCGTGGGTGCCGTTGATGTGGCCGGCGATGCCCTCCAGCTGGTCGCGCAGCAGCCGGTACTCCTGCACCTCGCCACGCGACACCGGCGCGATCTGCAGGAAGGTCAGCCGACCGCGCTCCTGCGGGTAGCGCTCGAGGTAGCGCGCGAAGCCGCGAAAGCGCTCGGGCAGCCCCTTGGAATAATCCAGCCGGTCCACGCCGATGGCGAGCTTGCGGTCGCTCAGGCTGGCCTGCAGCTGGCGCACGGCCGGCTTGCCGGCGGCCGCCCGGGCCTGCCCGGCGATGCGCGCGGTATCGATGCCGATGGGGAAAGCGCCGACGCGCACGCTGCGCCCGTCGGGCAGGCGCAGGCCGTCGTCGCCAACCAGGGTCGCGCCGCCGAACAGCCGCGCGTAGCTGCGGAACCGTTCGGCATCCCGCTGGGTCTGGAAGCCCACCAGGTCGTGCGCGAACAGCGCGCCGAACAGCTGGGCGTGGTCCGGCAACGAGGCGACGATGTCCGCCGACGGCATCGGCACGTGCAGGAAGAAGCCGATCCGGCAGCCCACGCCGCGTTCGCGCAGCATCGCGGCCAGCGGGATCAGGTGGTAGTCGTGGATCCACACGGTGTCGTCGTCGCGCAGCAGCGGGGCCAGCCGGTCGGCGAACAGCGCGTTGACGCGGCGGTAGCCGGCGCGGGTCTCGCGCGCGTAGTCCACCAGGTCCAGGCGGAAATGCAGCAGCGGCCACAGCGTGCGGTTGGAGAAGCCGTTGTAGTAGGCGGCCACGTCCTGCCGCGACAGGTCGAGCGTGACGTAGCGGATGCCGCCCTCGCTCTGCTCGTGCAGCGCGTCGCTGTCCTCGCGCGCGGTCTTGCCGCTCCAGCCGAACCACAGCCCGCCGCGCGCCGCCAGCGCCGCCTGCAGCCCCACCGCCAACCCGCCGGGCGCGCTTTCGCCCGGCAGCGAGACCCGGTTGGAGACCACCACCAGCCGGCTCACAGCGCCTCCGTCCACGGCCGCGACAGCCGCATCGCCGCCATGATCAGCCCGACGTGCGAATACGCCTGCGGGAAGTTGCCCCAGGCCTCGCCATCCTCGAACGCCATGTCCTCCGACAGCAGGCCCAGGTGGTTGCGGCGCGCCAGCACGCGCTCGAACAGCTGCCGCGCCTCGTCGTGCCGGCCGATCGACGCCAGCGCGTCGATGTACCAGAACATGCAGATGGTGAAGCTGGTTTCCGGCACGCCGAAGTCGTCCGCCGCGACGTAGCGGAACAGCCCGTCGCCGCGCTTGAGCTCGCGCCCGATCGCCTCCACCGTGGCGATGTAGCGCGGGTCCTGCGCCGGCAGCAGGCCGATGTCGGCCAGCAGCAGCAATGAGGCGTCCAGGTAGGTGCTGTCGAAGGAGGCGCTGAACCAGCCGACGTCTTCGCGCCACGCGCGCGCCAGCACGCGGGCACGGACGATTTCCGCGCGTTCGCGCCAATATCCCGAGCGTTCGGTCAGTCCCAGTTTCGCCGCCACCCGCGCCAGTCGGTCGCAGGCCGCCCAGCACATCGCCGCGGTGTAGGTATGCACCTCGGCGCGGCCGCGGAACTCCCAAAGCCCGGCGTCGGGCACGTCGTGCAGGGCGAACGCGCGCTCGCCCAGCGGTTCCAGCCGGGCGAAGGTGGCGATGTCGCCGGGATCGGCCAGGCGCTGGTCGAAGAACAGCTGGGTGGTCGCCAGCACCACGCTGCCGTACACGTCGTGCTGCTTCTGCAGCCAGGCCAGGTTGCCGCGCCGCACCGGGCCGCAGCCGCGGTAGCCGTCCAGGGATGGCACCTCCTCCTCATGCAGCGCCGCCTCGAAGGCGATCCCGTACAGCGGCTGCAGGCTGCCGTCGTGGGTGGCGATGTCGAAGATGTAGCGCAGGAACTCCTCCATGCTGCGGGTCGCGCCCAGGCGGTTGAGCACGCGCACCACGAAGCCGGCGTCGCGCAGCCAGCAATAGCGGTAGTCCCAGTTGCGCGACGATCCCGGCGCCTCCGGGATCGAGGTGGTCATGGCCGCGATGATCGCGCCGCTGTCCTCGTACTGGCACAGCTTCAGAGTGATGGCGCTGCGGATCACCGCGTCCTGCCATTCCAGCGGGATCGACAGGTAGCGCACCCATTCGCGCCAGTAGTCCAGGGTGCGGTTCAACGCCTCCTCCACATAGCCGTCGATCGAGCGCGCCAGCGGCTCGTCCGGCCCCATCACCAGGTGCAGGCGGTGATTGAGCACGAACGGCAACTGTTCGCGGACGAAGCGCACCGGCACGTCGGTGGTCAGGCGCACGGTCATCTGTGGCAGCAGCCAGCGGATGTGGTTGCTGCCCCAGGTGCTGTCCGGGATGCGCGCACCCCAGTCCGCCAGCGGCCGCGCGCGCACCCGGATGCGTGGCGTGCCGGCCAGCGGCGTGACCCGGCGAATCAGCGACACCGGGCGGTAGAAGCGTCCGTTCTGGCGCCAGCGCGGGGCGAAGTCCAGGATCTCGACCGAGCCGCCGCGACTGTCGTGCAGCACCGTGCGCAGCACGGCGGTGTTGGCGATGTAGTGCTGCTCGGCGCGTTCGAAATCCTCCAGCTCGATGGCGAAGTCGCCGCCCGGATGCTCGCGCGGGGACAGCAGCGAACAGAACGCGGGATCGCCATCGAACGCCGGCAGGCAGGCCCAGACCACCCGCGCCCGCGCATCGATCAGCGCGGCGAAACTGCCGTTACCGACCACGCCCAGATCCAGCGTCTGCACGGGTGGGATGTCCTCGCTCATGCCGCCTCCTCCAACCATTGGCGCACCGCGGCCGGGTCGGCCAGCCGGTGGGTTGCCAGCGTCGGCCGGCGATCGCCCACCACGATGCTGATGCCGTCGCGCCGGTTGACCAGTGCGAAGCCGTGCTCGTCGGTCAGGTCGTCGCCGGCGAATACCGGCCGCCGCCCGGCGAACGGCGGCTCCTCCAGGAACGCCGCGATCGCGGTGCCCTTGTCGGCACCGGCCGGCCGCAGTTCCAGCACGCAGTTGCCCGGCTGCAGCCGGTAGCCCGGCAATCGCGCAAGGGCGTGGCTGGCGAAGGCATGGGCATGCGCCTCGGCCTGCGGTTCGGCGCGCCAGTGCAGCGCCAGAGCGCGCCCCTTGTCCTCCACGCGCGCGCGCGGATGCGCGGCCATACGGGCACGCGCCTCCGCCACCAGCGCGGCCCACGCCACCGGATCCACCGCCGCGGGGCCGGCAGCCTGCCGCGTCGCCGCACCGCGCCGCTCCAGCCCGTGCAGCCCACCGACCGGGAACCGCGCGGGCGCGAACACGCGATCGACGCTGGCAATCCCGCGTCCGCTTACCAGCGCCAGCGCACCGCCCAGGCGGCGCGACACCGCGGCCAGCTGCGCCGACAGCGACGCGGGCGCGCGGACCCGGTCGGGATCCTCGTCGAATTCAAGCAGGCAGCCATCCACATCCAGGAACAGCGCCCAGTGGGCGGACAATGGCGGAGGCGCGGGAAGCGATGCGGCGGGTTCTGCGGCGGGCATGGGGATACCGGGAGGGAACATGCTGCGGCGCCGGCGCGGGCAGGCGGCACGCAACCGCTGTTGTACCCGCCCCGATGTGCAGGAAATGTCATCCCGCGCGGGGCCACGCCGCTCACGCCGCCATGCCTGCGCTGGCCTCCTCCACGATCCGCGCGTACTTGCGGGGCGAACCGGCGTCGCCGCGCCATGACACCACCGCTCCCGCGGGGACCCGCCCGCCGGCGAAGGTTTCCACGGTTTCGGCCACCACCCGGTGCACGCCCGGCGCCCGGGTGAAGCGTTCCATCGCCAGCAGCTCCGCCATGCTCGCCCCGCCGAACCGCCAGGACTGCTCCAGCACCCCGAGATGGCGCCGCCCCAGGCGGTCGACGCCGGCGATCACATCGTAGTTGCAGCGGGTGGCCACCACCCCGTAGGCATGGCGGATGACCGCGTCGTAGCGGCTGGCGGCCTGCACGGCGGCGCGCGGCTTGCCCGGCCGCAGGGTGGCCTCCAGGTCGGCAAGCGTGCCGCGCACGACTTCCAGCCGCGAGCCGCCATAGGCGCAGGCGCCCTGCGGCGTGATGACGGTGCGCTGGGTACCCACGTAGGCGATGCGATGCCCGCCGGGCAACTGGCTGAAACCGACGCTGTAGGTGGTCGATTCCACCAGGTCGCGCTCCAGCACCAGCCCTTCCTCCAGCAGCCGTGTCGGCGCCGCGTCCAGCCAGTTGGCGAGCTCCTCCTCGCTGCGCACCACGCGCTGGCCGCGCCCGCCGCGCTCGTGCGGCGGTTTCAGCCGCACCGGACCGCCGCGCAGCAACCCGGATCCGGCGGCGATGGCGTCCTCGCGCGAAAACACCGACCAGCCCGGCAGCGTGCAATCCTCCAGCCCGATAATGTCGATCCAGCCGTTCGGCGCCGCGGCGCGGCGCCCCGGCCGCGGATGGCTTACCAGCTTGGTCGCGACATAGGCGGCCGGCACGATGCCGCCCCACAGCTGGCTGCCGTCGCCGACGCCCAGCGCAGATGCCTCGCGCCGCGACAGCGTGGAGGAGGGAATCCAGTAGCGGCCGCACGGCGGCGCCGCGGTTGCCGCCGCCACCCGCCGGGCGCCGAACAGCGCGGCCAGTCGGCCCGCGGCGCACTCCAGCTCCGCCAGCTCATGCGGATCCCGCCCGCCGCCATTCTCCGCCACCGCAATCTCGACCGGCAGCGCCGACCACCGGATTGCCGTCGTCCTTGTTTGCTCATGCCGCAGGGTTGGCATCATTCCCTTTCCTCTTCGCCGGTGACCTCCGGATCCCGCCCTTGCCTCCGGATTGTGGGACGGCGCGGGTGACGGAAACCTCTTCGCGGCGAGGCCGGCGTTGCGGAATGCGCGCACATTTTTCACAACTGCGCAGGATATGCCCGGCATCGGCGGCCAGTTCCGGCCACGCACGACGGCGGCCTCCCCGCCTGCCGGGACCCACTGGACCGCGGACGGGGCTACTCCAGGCCCCGCCGGCGTGCCAGCTGGTCGCGGTCGAGCTGCATCAGGTAACGGAACAGCTTGCGCTGGGCTGCGGGGGTCAGCCCGACGAATTCGCAACCGGCCTGCGCAGCGTCGTAGCCGATATGGCCCCGGACCAGCACATGGCGGACCTGCAGGTTGACTTCCACCTCGCCGATTTCCGGCAGCTCGATGCGGCAGTCCTTGAGCACATCCCCGGTCTTGAAGGTCACTTCCGAGCGGGTGGCGACGATGGCCAGCCCGCCGCCGCCGATATCGCGGATGCTGGCCTGGATTTCGCGATCGCTCTCGGGCAGGCGCAGGTAGCAGACCAGGCTGCCTGCCGGCGGCTCGCGCCGCATGAATTCGCGGCGCTGCAGATACAACATGCGGGCAGGCAGGGCCAGCCGCAGCGCCGGCTTGTCCTCGAAGCTGTCCAGCCAGGCAGGGCCGGCGGAAAAACGCAGCGCAGCGCGGTCGATGCTGCCCTCGATGCGCAGCTGGTGCGCAGCCAGCCACGCGTCCAGCAGTTTGCGGGTGGACGGCACGTCGATCCACAGGGACCCCTCGTCCACCCGCAGCAGCATGGTCGCCATGCTGTCGGCGCTGCCTTCCGCGCGCACCGTCAGCGCGCAGCGTTCGCCCGCCAGCCGCTGCAGGTGATGGCGGATCTCGCCGATGTCGTGGACGTAGAACTTGTCGTAATAGCCGTCCAGATCGGCTGCGTCCAGCTCGGCAGGGGGCGGAACTTCGCTCATCCGGCAAGCTTAACGGCTGGCAGATGCCGATGCTTGATGGCGATGTTCACTCTGCGTCGGCCAGGTCGCCCTCGCGCACGCCGACATTGGTCGGGGCGGCATCAAACACCTTCCTGTCCAGCAATCCTGTTTCCCGCGCCACCAGCACCGGCACCAGCATCTGCCCGGTCACGTTGGTCATGGTGCGCATCATGTCCAGCACCCGGTCGATGGCGTACAGGTAGCCGATGGTCTCCAGCGGCAGGCCGGCCGCGGACAGCACCACCGTCGCCATGATGACCGCCGTACCGGGCACCCCGGCCGTGCCGAAACTGCCCAGCACCGAGGCCAGCGCGATGATCAGGTATTGCGACAGCGACAGGTCGATCTGCATGTACTGCGAGATGAACACCGCCGCCAGCGCCGGGTAGATCGCGCCGCAGCCGTCCATCTTGATGGTGGCGCCCAGCGGCACCGCGAACGCGGCGTAGTCCCGGTCCACGCCCAGATTGTGGGTGGCGCTGCGCAGCGACACCGGCAGCGCGGCGAAGCTGCTGGAGGCCACGAACCCCACCTGCATGCCGGGCGCCGCGCCGCGGAAGAACTTCAGGGGATTCAGCCCGTGCGCCAGCAGCAACCCGCCGTAGACCACCACGATATGGAAGGCGCAGGCCGCGTACAGGGCCAGCACGAAGCTCAGCAGCGGGCGCAGCTGCTCGAAGCCGTAGCCGCCCACCAGCGCTGCAATCAGGCCGAAGGTGCCGAACGGGGTGAACTCCAGCACGTAGCGGGTGACCTGGATCATCACGTCGCTGGCCTCGCCGACCAGCTTGCGCACGCCGGCGACCTTCTCGCCCAGCTTCACCATCGCAAAACCCACCAGCCCGGCGAAGAAGATCACCTGCAGCACGGTGCCGCTGCGCGGGACCAGCACCTTGGTGCCGTCGGCCAGCTTGGCGGTGGCTGCGCCGCCCAGCGCCTGGAACGGGTTGGCCGGCACCAGGTTGAGCAGCATGTCCAGCGCGCCCGGCACGTCCTTCGGGGTGTAGTCGGCGGCCACCGTCAGCTTCGCCACGCCGCTGCCGGGCTGGATGATCCAGCCGAACAGCAGCCCCACGCCCACCGCCAGCACCGCGGTGATCGCGAACCAGGCGAACGTGCGCCCGGCCAGCGCGGCGATGGACTTCTGCCCGCTCAGCGACGCCACCGCGTTGATGACCGCGAAGAACACCAGCGGCACCGCGATCATCATGATCAGGGTGACGTAGAGGTCGCCGATGGGCCCGAACCAGGTTTCCGCATCCTTGCCGAACGCCCAGCCGGCCAGCGCGCCCAGGACGAAGCCGAGGACCACGCGCTTCCAGAACTTGATGCGGAACCACCAGTCGAACATGCGGGCAACCCGGGGTAAGAATCGACGCACGATAACCGAGCGCCGCACCCGGCGTCAGCGCCATCCGCGCAACACTGCGGACATGGTGAGCATTCATAATACGGGCATGACGAATCCACATCTGCGCTTGCTGTCGCTTGCCTGCGCCCTCACCCTCGCCGCCTGCGCCAGCGGGCCGACCCTCCCGGCCAGCCGGCCCTCCGACCTGCCGCAGGCGGCCCTCCGCGTGGACGTGCCCGCGATCCAGCGCCCCGGCGGCGAGACGCCCGCCTGGTGGTACCGCGACGGCGCCGCGCAGGCCGCAGAACGTGGCGCGATGGTCGGTCGCACGAAGAACGTCATCGTGTTCCTCGGCGACGGCATGAGCCTGCCCACCGTGGCCGCCGCGCGCATCCTCGAAGGCCAGCGCAAGGGCGGCAGCGGCGAAGAGCACCGGCTCGCCTGGGAAGACTTCCCCGCCACCGCGCTCAGCAAGACCTACAACACCGACGCGCAGACGCCGGACTCCGCCGGCACCATGACCGCCATCACCACCGGTGTGAAGTCGCACATGGGCGCCATCGGCGTGTATGCCGGCGACAAGAACGACTGTGCCGACAGCCTCGGCAAGCACGCGCAGACCTGGCTGGAGCTGGCCGACGCCGCCGGCATGGCCGCCGGCATCGTGACCACCGCGCGCATCACCCATGCCACCCCGGCCGCCACCTACGCCCACGTGCCCAACCGCAACTGGGAGAACGACGCCGCGCTGCCCGCCCGGGCCGTGGCCGAAGGCTGCAAGGACATCGCGCAGCAGCTCATCGAGACCACCCGGAGCGGGCGCGGCCCGTCGATCGTGCTGGGCGGCGGGCGCAAGGAGTTCCTCACCACTGCGCAGAGCGATCCGCAGCAACCGGACAGGCGCGGCCTGCGCCGCGACGGCCAGGACCTCGTCGCCGCGTGGCGGCAGGCCCGCCCGCAGGGCGCCTACGTGACCGACGCGGCCCAGCTGGCGGCCGCGGCCGGCGCCCCCAGCGTGCTTGGCCTGTTCAACTACGACCACATGCAGTACGACCACGACCGCCTCGCCGCCGGCGCGGTCGAGCCCAGCCTCGCGGACATGACCCGGGCCGCCATCGCCCACCTGTCGCGCCGCGACGAAGGCTACGTGCTGATGGTCGAGGGCGCGCGCATCGACATGGCCCACCACGAGGGCAACGCCTTCCGCGCCCTGGACGAGACCGTCGCGCTCTCCGACGCGGTGCGCGCGGCCATGCAGGCCACCTCGGCCGAGGACACGCTGATCCTGGTCACCGCCGACCACGCGCACACCCTCAACTTCGTCGGCTACCCCGCGCGCGGCAACCCGATCCTCGGCAAGGTGCGCGGCAGCAGCAGCTTCGACGGCACCCCGGGCAAGCTGGCGCTGGACCTCAACGGCCAGCCCTACACCACCCTCAGCTACGCCAACGGCCCCGGTGCGGCCGGCGCCACGGACGCCCAGCCCGCCGGCACCAAACGCTATCCGCACTGGCCGCGCAAGCAGCTGGCGCCGGCCAACGGCCGTCCGGACCTGGCCGACGTGGACACGACCGATCCGGACTACCTGCAGGAGGCGCTGGTGCCGCTCTCCAGCGAGAGTCACGGCGGCGACGACGTCGGCATCTGGGCGCGCGGCCCCGGCAGCGCGGCGGTGCGCGGCTCGCTGGAACAGAACGCGATCTACCACATCGTGGTGCAGGCCACGCCGCGCCTGCGCGCCGCGCTGTGCGCGAAGGGACTGTGCGACGCCAACGGCGTGCCGGTGGAACTGCCGAAAATCGAGGCGTTCCGCCAGCCGGCGCAGCCCTGACCAGTGCCGGCCGGCAACGGTGCCGGCTCGCGCAGGTGGATCGCACCTCGACACGGAGCGCCACCCGGCTCCCGCATCAACGGCAAGCCGGGACCGGCGAGACGCGGGCGGTCAGAACGGCTTGGCCAGCACCAGCCACACGATCGCCACCAGCGCCAGCAGCGGCAGCTCGTTGAACCAGCGCAGCGCCGTGCCCGATGGCAGCGGACGGCCGCGTTCGGCGCCCTTCAGCCAGCGCCCGGTGACGATGTAGAACGCGAGCAGCAGCAGCACCAGCCCCAGCTTGGCGTGCAGCCATGCCGTGCCGGCGCCGACCATGGTCGGGAACGCCGGCAGTACCCGGTAGCCCAGCCACAGCACCAGCCCCAGCACGAAGGCGATGCCGAACATGACGTGGCCGAAGCGGTACAGCCGCCGCCCCATCAGCAGCAGCCGCGCGCGCACCTCCTGCGACTCGCCCGCTTCGGCGATGTTGACCAGGATCCGCGGCAGGTAGAACACCGCCGCCATCCAGGCAATCACGAACACGAGATGGAAGGTCTTGGTCCACAGGTAGGCCATGCGCTTGCTCCGTAATGCTTCAATTCCCCATGCCCGCGCGGGCGATGGCCGATGCGCCTTCGCCGCCGCTGCGCGGCCACGACGATGACAACTGGCGGATGATACGCACACCATGACCAAGACCTACGACCGCGCCTATTTCGACCGCTGGTACCGCCACGGCGGCATCGGCCACGCCGCGCGGCTGGCGCGCAAGGTGGCGCTGGCGGTGGCCACCGCCGAATATCACCTGGAGCGGCCGATCCGCAGCGTGCTGGACATCGGCTGCGGCGAGGGCGCGTGGCGCGCGCCGCTGCTGAAGCTGCGCCCGAACGTGCAGTACCTCGGCTTCGACAGCAGCGACTACGCCATCGCCCGCCACGGCCGCCGCCGCAACCTGCACCACGCCCGCTTCGCCGACTTCGCCCAGCTGCGCCCCTGCCCGCCCGCCGACCTGCTGGTCTGCAGCGACGTCCTGCACTACCTCGACACCCGCGAACTCGACCGCGGCCTGCCGGCGCTGGCCGAGCTGTGCGGCGGCGTGGCCTTCATCGAGGTGTTCGCGCGCGGCGACGGCGCCGAGGGCGACGAACACGATTTCAGGCAGCGCAGCGCCGCGTTCTACCGTGACCGCCTGCGCGCGCTGGGGCTGCACCCGCTGGGCTCGCACTGCTGGCTGTCGCCGGCGCTGGTTCCGCACGCCACCGCGCTGGAACTGCCGGACTGATCGGCGAAACCGGGATAGCGATCACGGACCCGTCAACCCCATGCGTTATGCTGCACTGCCGCAACCCGGGGCGATCCAAGATCTCGACATGCTGCTGTACCAACTGCACGAATTCTGGCGCGCGGGCCTTGCGCCCTTCACCTACTGGGCCGACGCCGGCGCCAAGATGTATTCCGCCCACGACAGCTGGCTGGCCAACCTGCCCGGCGCGCCGCGCACTGCCGCCGCGTTCGAGCTGATGTACCGGCTGGGCAAGGATTACGAGAAGCCCGAATTCGGCATCCACCAGATCGAGGTGGAAGGCCTGTCGATCCCGGTGGTCGAGCGCGTGGCGCTGGAAAAACCCTTCTGCCGGCTGCTGCGCTTCAAGCGCTACCACGACCAGGCCGACGGCCTGGCGCGGATGAAGGACGACCCCACCGTGCTGGTGGTGGCGCCGCTGTCCGGCCACCACGCCACCCTGCTGCGCGACACCGTGCGCACCCTGCTGGCCGACCACAAGGTCTACATCACCGACTGGACCGACGCGCGCATGGTGCCGGCGGCTGAGGGTGCGTTCACCCTCGACGACTACATCGCCTACGTGCAGGAATTCATCCGCCACATCGGCGTCGAACGCCTGCACGTGATCAGCGTCTGCCAGCCCACCGTCCCGGTGCTGGCGGCGATTTCGCTGATGGCCGCGCGCGGCGAGCGGCTGCCGAAGTCTATGACGATGATGGGCGGCCCGATCGACACCCGCCAGTCGCCCACCTCGGTCAACAACCTCGCCACCCGCCAGCCGCTGTGGTGGTTCGAGAACAACGTCATCCACACCGTGCCGGCCAATTACCCGGGCGCCGGCCGCCGGGTGTACCCGGGCTTCCTGCAGCACCTGGGCTTCGTGGCGATGAACCCGGAGCGGCACTCGACCTCGCACTGGGACTTCTACCAGGACCTGGTCAAGGGTGACCTCAGCTCGGCGCAGTCGCACCGCAAGTTCTACGACGAGTACAACGCGGTGCTCGACATGCCCGCCGAGTACTACCTCGACACCATCCGCACCGTGTTCCAGCAGCAGCTGCTGCCGCGCGGGCTGTGGGACGTGGCGGGCGAGCGGGTCGATCCTTCGAAGATCCGCGGTTGCGCGCTGCTGACCATCGAGGGCGAGCTGGACGACATCTCCGGGCAGGGCCAGACCCGCGCGGCGCACGACCTGTGCACGGGGATCGCCAGCGCCGACCGCAAGCACCTGACCGTGGCCGGCGCCGGCCATTACGGCATCTTCAGCGGGCGCCGCTGGCGGACCCAGGTGTATCCGCAGGTGCGCGACTTCATCGCCGCGCATGCCGTCAGGCCGGAAGCGCCCGCCAACCGCAAGCCGGCGCCCAAGCGCCGCTGACCACGCCCCCCCCACCGCGGCATTCACGTGCCGAAAACGGCGCCCGCTCCAGTCTCGACCTTCCCGACTGGAGTACGGCCATGCCCCGCGGCGACAAATCCGCCTATACCGACAAGCAGAAGCGCCAGGCGGCGCACATCGAAGCCAGCGAGCGCAAGGAAGGCCGCTCGCAGGAAGACGCCGAGCGCATCGCCTGGGCCACCGTCAACAAGCAGGACGGCGGCGACAAGCAATCCGGCAGCGGCCGCAAGGACACGAAGCATTAGCCCACGGGCTGCGGCACCCCCGGCGTGCGGCGGCTATGCTTGCCGCTTTCGCCGAGGATGCCCGCCATGCGCCACGCCCTGCTCGCCTTCGCCGTAGCCACCCTCATCGCCGCACCCGCCATCGCGGCGGACGGCGCCCAGCCGCCCAAGCGCAAGTCGGCGCAGGAGATCATCGACGCCGCCCCGGCCAGCGCCTGGCGCGACCTCGATCCGGCCAACACCCTGTACATGGAGTTGCCGAGCGGGCGGGTGGTGATCGAGCTTGCCCCCGGCTTCGCACCTGAGCACGTCGCCAACATCAGGACGATGGCGAAGGGCGGATTCTGGGACGGGCTGACCATCTACCGCTCGCAGGACAACTTCGTGGTCCAGTTCGGCGACCCCGAAGGCGAGGAGGCCGGCAAGGCCAAGCCCTACCCCACCGGCACCCGCACCAAGCTGCCGGCCGAATTCACCCGCAGCGACAAGGGCATCCGTTTCGACAGGCTGCCCGACGTGGACGGCTGGGCGCCGCAGATCGGCTTCATCGACGGCATGCCCGCCGCGCGCGACCCCAAGGCCGGCAAGGCATGGATCGCCCATTGCTATGGCGTGGTCGGCGCCGGCCGCAACAGCGCCCCGGACAGCAGCATCGGCGCCGAGCTCTACGTGGTGATCGGCCAGGCCCCGCGCGCGCTGGACCACCAGCTGACCGTGGTGGGCCGGGTGGTCAAGGGCATGGAGCTGCTCAGCGTGACCCCGCGCGGCCCGGCGCCGATGGGCTTCTATGCGAAGCCCGAACAGCGCGCGCCGATCCTGTCGGTCAAGCTGGCCAGCGACGTACCCGAGGCCCAGCGCACCCGGCTGCAGCTGCTACGCACCGACAGCCAGGCGTTCATCGACGCCACCGAGGCGCGCCGCAACCGGGTGGACGATTTCTATACCCAGCCGGCCGGCCACATCGACCTGTGCAACGTCAGCCTGCCGGTGCGCGAGGCGCCGTAAGCGGCGCCATCACCCGGCGTTCGCCCGCGGTCGCCTAGCCTGCGTTTCCCTACACCGGAAGCCACACCCATGCCCATGATGCGCATCCGCCTGACCGGCAGCGAGGACGATGTCCGCGCGATCACCAACCTGCTGCAAAGCCTGGACGGCATCGAGCACGTCGAGGAAATCGACGACCTGATGCCGCACATGGACGACGCCGATTCCAGCTCGGCGGGGTTGAGCGATGTCGAAGGCCCCGACACCCACGAACTGGAGATCGAGGCCCCCAACGCCGCCACCGCGCAGAAGGTGCGGCAGACGGTGGAGGCGCTGGCGTTCGACCTCGACGTGGTGGCCGAATTCGAAGAGGACGAGGGCTGAGCGCAGCCGCGGCGGGTTTCCCTGCGGCGCAAATGGAGCAGGCGGCCGCGGCCGCCTTCTCCATTGCAGCCAGTGGTGCTTGGATCAGAACTCCCGGCTGACCCGCACCCCGAACGTGCGCGGCTGCGCGATCACCGTGTAGGGCTCGTTGCCGCAGGTCAGCGCGGCGCACTGGGCGAACCGGCTCATCTGCGCGCGCTCGTCGAAGGCGTTCTTCAGGAACACGTCCACCGACCAGCTTTCCCTGCGCCAGCCGGCCGAGAGATCGACCAGCGTGTAGCCGTCCAGGTGGCCCAGTAGCGCGGTTTCCGCGCCGCGCATGTCCACCCGCCGCTTGCCCGCATGCGACAGCGATGCCTGCCAGTACGCCTCTCCTTCGCCCAGCTCGAAGGTGTATCGGGCATTCAACGCCCCCTTGAAGCGCGGGGTCACCGGCAGCTGGGTGCCGGCCGCCGCCTGCGGGCCGTCCACCACGTCGCCGTTCGGGTCCACCGTGCCGAACGGGCACACGGTTTCCGGCTTGCCATCCGGCTTCAACCAGCCGCAGTAGTTCGCGGTCAGCTTGGCGTCGTACCAGGCGAAGCTGCCGGTGAACTGCAGGTTGTAGGTGGCCGCCCAGCTCAGGTCAAGCTCCATGCCGTCGATCCGCGCCTGGTTGGCGTTGCGGATCTCGGTGAGGCCGTTCTGGCCGAGGTAGGAGAACTGGAAGTCCTTCCAGTTCTCGCGGAACACCGCGCCGTTGAAGACCAGCGTGCCGCCCGCCCACGAGGTCTTCCAGCCGGCCTCGTAGTTGGTCAGGAAGTCGGACACGTACGGCGGCAGCGTGCCGCGGCGGTTGATGCCGCCGGGCCGGTAACCCTGCGACCAGGTCGCGTAGACCAGCTTCTTGTCGTCGATCTTCCAGGTCGCATTGAGCCGGTAGGTGGCGTCGTTTTCCTTGACCCGCTTGTCCACCACCTTGCACGGCGCGCCGTCGTACGGCACCCAATTCGAGGGCGCACCGTACTGCGCCAGGCAGCCAGCCTCGCCATAGCGATCGGCCGGATCCAGGCTGCTGCCCGAGGAATAGCCGTTGGCGAACCCGAAGTAGCCCTTCAGCCCGTTCTCGGAACGGAACCAGCGGCCGCCCGCCGTCAGTTCGAGCTTGTCGGTGGCGTCGAAGCTGACCTGGCCGAACACCGCCTGGTCGCGGTCGCGGCGATCCTGCTGGGTCAACCAGATGGTTTCGGGCCAACCGCTCACCGACAGATCGCTCGCCAGGCCGTCGACGCGATAGCGCTGCTCGATGTCGTGGCCTTGCTGCTGCCAGAACAGGCCCGCCACCATCCGCACCCGGTTGTCCTGCGGGGAGGCGATGCGCAGCTCGTGGCTGGTGCGCTTGTAGCCGTCCTTGGCATCGATGTGCTGGGCCGGATTGATCAGGTTGCCGTTGTCGTCGTAGAAGTAGGCGCCGTAACCGGCCAGCGCGTCGTACCAGTAGCCGTAGTCGCTGTAGTCGGACGCGGAATCGACGTCGCGCTTGAGGTGCGAGAACACGTAGGTCAGGTCGAAGTTGCCGATCTTGCCTTCCACCGTCATCGCCGCCTGGTACCAGCGGTCGTCCGAGAACTCCGGATAGAAGTGCTTGACCGCCATCTCGCCGCCGGACGCGTCGTAACCCGCGTCGGCGCTGCCCACCAGCGGGTCGATGCCGGCGCTGCCGTAGGCCTTCTGCTTCTGCGCGATGACGTGCGGGGTGATGGTCCAGCGGTCGTTGATGTCGAAGCGCAGCGCCGCGCGCATGCCGACGGTGTCGGCGGTGTTGTAGTTGTTCTCGGCGAGGTCGTTGTTGTCGTCGACGATCCCCGAGGTTGGATAGGTGCGGGTGCCGCGCAGGTTGTCGACGTAGCCGGCGTCGTGCTTCTGCCAGCCCACCAGCCGCACCGCCGCGGTGTTCTCCTTGATCGGCAGGTTGACGAAGCCTTCCAGCACGTGGCCGATGCCGCCGCCGTCGATGGCGTTGGCCTCCACCGCAACCCCCGCCGAATAGCCCGAGGGATCCGGCTTGCGGGTGATGATGCGCACCGTTCCCGACTGCGAACTGGCGCCGTACAGCGTGCCCTGCGGACCGGCCAGCGCCTCAACCCGGTCGATGTCGTACATGTGGATGTCGAGCGCGCCCTGGATGGTGGTGATCGGCTGCTCGTCCAGGTACATGCCCACGCTGGGCTGGGAACCGGAGTGGTTGCCGTCGCCGCCGCTGGCAACGCCGCGCATGTACACCTGCACGAAGCCCGGCCCGGAGAATACGCCGCCGCCAGCGGTGCCATAGCTCAGGCTGGGGATCATCTTGGCGTAGTCGCTGAACGAGGCGACGTTCTGCTGCTCCAGCTGCTGGTTGCCCAGCACCTGCAGGCTGATCGGCACCTTCTGCAGGTTCTCCTCGCGCTTCTGCGCGGTCACCGTGACGGTGTCGAGGGTGCGCGCCTCGCGATCCTTCTGCGGCGGCGCCGCATCCTGCGCCCATGCCGGCGCGGCAAACGCCAGCGCCACCGCGGCGGCCAGCGGGATCCTGCGGAAACTTCGGGATGCGTCGCCCTTGCGGTGACGGCTGCATTTGCTTGCTTGCATCGTGGACTCCCCTCCAGTTGTGGCACTCGTTCGTTGTTGTGCGGTTCCGCGGCCCCCCCTGGCCGCTCGACCGATGACGCACCCTCAGCGCCGGGCCGGCAATTCCTCCGCCGGCGGCACGGCCGGATAACGGGCCAGTACCGGCCCCAGCGCTTCTTCCAGCGGGCCCAGCCACGGCGCGAAATGCCGCCACTGGTCCAGCCCGTCGCGGTAGATCGGCCGGCGCACCTGTTCGGAACTGGCGGTGCGGACCGCCCGCTCGTTCTCGAAGAAGCGCAGGCAGCGGTCGTCGAACTCCAGCCCGCAGTAGTCCAGCAGCGCGCGCACCTGTGTTTCGGTGTCGGCCACCATGTCCTCGTAGATGACGCGGTGGACGCGTCCCGGCAGCACCTCGTCGAAGTGCGCCATCAGCGCCACGTAGTCGGCGTAGTAGTGGCCCATGTCCGCCAGGCCGTAGCTGAAGGCCTGGCCGCGGGCGAAATGCTGCTTGAAGTTGGAGAAGCAGCAGGCCAGCGGATGGCGGCGCGCGTCGATGATCTTCGCGTTCGGCAGGATCGCGTGGATCAGGCCGACGTGGGCGAAGTTGTTCGGCATCTTGTCGATGAACAGCGGCCGGCCCTCGCGCCGGTGCGGCTGCGCCCGGCGCAGGTAGTCCCGGCCCAACGCTTCCAGTTCCGCCCGATCCAGGCCGGCCAGCACGTCGTGGTAGGACGTGGTTTCCGGGCTGCCGTCGCGCTGGCGCAATTCGCGGGTGATCGCGATCAGCGCAGGCAGCTCCATCGTCCCTTCCACCTGCGGGTGGCTGGACAGGATCTGCTCGATCAGGGTGGAGCCGGCGCGCGGCATGCCGACCACGAAGATCGGATCGGGAGCGGCGCAGCCCGCGCCTTCGCGTTCGGCGAAGAAGGCGCGGTTATAGGTGCGGGTCGCGCGGCGGGTGCGCTCGCGCCCCAGCTCGGCGTCATGGGGCAGCTGCCTGCGCCGCAGCGCGTTGCCGCGGGCGTAGTGCGCGAACGCGTCGGCGTGGTCGCCGGCATCTTCCAGCGCCTTGCCGAGGGCGAACTCGAAGTGCAGGCGGGCGTCGTCGTCGAGATCCTCGCGGCGCAGCTGGGCGCGCATCGCTTCGATGTCGGCGGCATCGAAGCGCACCGTCTTGAGGTTGGCCAGGCTCCACCACGCGGCGCCGAAGCCGGGGTTCAGCGCGATTGCGCGGCGGTAGGCGGCCACCGCGTCGGCGGTGCGGTTGGCGGTCTTGAGCGCATGGCCGTAGCCCAGCCAGACCTGCCACTGCCCCGGCGCGCGCGCGAGCACGGCCTCGTAGGTGGCGATCGCGCCGTCGAAGTCGCCCAGCTTGCCCAGCACCACCGCACGCATGTTGCGCAGCGGCTGGTTGCCGGGATCGCGCTCAAGCAGGCGGTCGATCTCGGCCAGCGCCTCGGCGTGGCGGTTGCCGCGGTTGAGCACCACCGCGTAGTTCTGGCGCGCGGCGTCGAAGCCCGGCGCACGCTCCAGCGCGTGCTCCAGCAGCAGCGCGGCCTCGTCGTTGCGGCCCAGCCGCGCCGCCAGTTCGGCCAGCATGCGCAGCGCCGCCACGTCGCCGGGCAGGCGCGCCAGCCGCGCGCGCAGGCGGGTTTCCGCCTCGGGCAGGTCGCCGCGGGCCAGCGCATCGGCGGCGGCCATCAGCACGGGGTCGCGGGCGCTGTGGCGCAGGTGCTGGAGGTAGGCGACGTTGGCGCCGTCCTCGTCGCCCGCCGCAAAGCGCAGGTCGGCCAGCGCCAGCCACGCACCGGGCAAGGCCGGCTGCAGCGCTACCGCGCGTTCGGCGCAGGCCAGCGCGTCCACCCGCCGGCCGGCACCGGCGCTTGCCCGCGCCAGCTCCAGCCAGGTCATCGCCGAGCGCGGCTGCGCGCGCGCCAGCCGGTCGAGCCGCTGCTGCGCGGCGTGGAAATCACCTTGCGCGGTGTCGGCCATGCCCAGCACCAGCTCCGCGCCGGGGTGCCCGGGGGCGGCCGCCAGCACTTCGCGCGCCTGCTCCGCGGCCAGCGCGGGATCCGCCGCCAGCAGATGCAGGGCGTGGGCCAGCGCGGCCTCCACGCCGGCGGTCGGGGCCGGCGCGATCAGTGTTTCCATGCCTGCCCCCATGCCATGTCTGCGGCTAGTTGTGATCTCTCAGTAGGTTGTTCATCCGGGGCATCTCTGGAAGATGGGGG
>NZ_JAXOFT010000021.1:0-37358 GCF_036409385.1 Thermomonas sp. LB-4
CGGCCAGCTTGGCCACGCGCTCCTGCAGCTTCTCGCGGTCGTAGTCGGAGGAGGTCTCCTCGATCTGCGCCTTGATCTGCTTGATGCGGGCCTGGATGCCGTCGCCTTCGCCGGCGCCGTCGATGATGGTGGTGTTCTCCTTCGAGACCTGCACCTTCTTGGCGCGGCCGAGGTCCTTGATCGTGGCCTTCTCCAGCGACAGGCCCACTTCCTCGGAGATCACGGTGCCACCGGTCAGGATGGCCATGTCTTCCAGCATCGCCTTGCGACGGTCACCGAAGCCCGGCGCCTTCACGGCGCAGACCTTGACGATGCCGCGGATGGTGTTGACCACCAGGGTTGCCAGCGCCTCGCCTTCCACTTCCTCGGCGACGATCAGCAGCGGCTTGCCGGCCTTGGCCACGCCCTCGAGCACGGGCAGCAGGTCGCGCACGTTGGAGATCTTCTTGTCGTGCAGCAGGATGAACGGGTCGTCCAGTTCGGCCTGCATCGACTGCTGGTTGTTGATGAAGTACGGCGACAGGTAGCCGCGGTCGAACTGCATGCCTTCAACCACGTCCAGCTCGTTGTCCAGGCCCGAGCCGTCTTCGACGGTGATCACGCCTTCCTTGCCGACCTTGTCCATCGCCTGCGCGATCAGGTCACCGATGTTGTGGTCGCTGTTGGCCGAGATGGCGCCGACCTGGGCGATTTCCTTGCTGGTCGACGACGGCTTGCTCAGCGACTTCAACTCGCCAACGGCTGCGGTCACGGCCTTGTCGATGCCGCGCTTCAGGTCCATCGGGTTCATGCCGGCGGCGACCGCCTTCATGCCCTCGCGGATGAACGCCTGCGCCAGCACGGTGGCGGTGGTGGTGCCGTCACCGGCGTTGTCGGAGGTCTTGGACGCGACTTCCTTGACCATCTGCGCGCCCATGTTCTCGAACTTGTCGGCAAGCTCGATTTCCTTCGCCACGGACACGCCGTCCTTGGTGATGGTCGGTGCGCCGAAGCTCTTGTCCAGCACGACGTTGCGGCCCTTCGGGCCCAGGGTTGCCTTGACGGCATTGGCGAGCACGTTGACGCCGCGCACCATCTTGGAGCGCGCGTCCTCGCCGAAACGGATTTCCTTGGCAGCCATTGCGATTACCTCGAAACGAATTCAGTGATTAGGGAGAGAAAAGGACGAGGCGCGATCAGCCGAGGATCGCGAACAGGTCGTCTTCCTTCACGACCAGCAGCTCGGTGCCGTCCAGCTTCACTTCGGTGCCGCTGTACTTGCCGAACAGCACCTTGTCGCCCACCTTCACCTGCGGGGCGCGCACCTGGCCGTTGTCCAGCACCTTGCCGGTGCCCACGGCGACCACTTCGCCCTTGATCGGCTTCTCGGTGGCGCTGTCGGGGATCACGATGCCACCCGCGGACAGCTTCTCTTCTTCCATGCGCTTGATGACCACGCGGTCGTACAGCGGCTTGATGCTGGACATGTGCAACCTCTGCAAATGATTGATTGAACGGGAAAAACCCGGGAATTTTAGCAGTCGCACCCAGCGGCTGCCAAGATCGGGACGAACAACATCCCGAACCGGGATGGCAGGGAGATGGGGCGCGTCGCGGGGCTTTCAAGGGCCGCGCGACGGATCCGGCCCGATCCTGCCGGCCCACGCCGCCGGCGGCGTGGCAAGATGGCGCCATGAACGCGCACCCGCCCTCCCCGGATCCCTCCACGCCGCCCGGCCCCCCGCGTCGGCACGCGCCCGGCCTGATGGCGCGCCTGCGCCGGTTCGCGGTGGACCGCTTCAACCTGCGCGACGACAAGGCCGAAGACGACGAGATCGAGGCCCGCATCCGCGCCGCGGTGGAGCTGGTGGGCGCCACGCCATGGGTGCTGGTGTTCGCCATCCTGATCGCCTCGGTGGGGCTGAACGTCAACTCCACCGCGGTCATCATCGGCGCGATGCTGATTTCGCCGCTGATGGGCCCGATCATGGGCGCCGGCCTTGGCGTGGCGGTCTACGACTTCGCCCTGCTGCGGCGCTCGCTCAGCAACCTGCTGATGGCCACCGTGATCAGCCTGCTGGTGTCATGGGCGTACTTCTCGCTGACCCCCCTGCACCAGGCCCAGTCCGAGCTGCTGGCGCGCACCAGCCCGACCCTGTGGGACGTGCTGATCGCGTTGTTCGGCGGATTCGCCGGGATCATCGGGATCACCCGCCGCGAGAAGTCCAACGTCATCCCCGGCGTGGCGATCGCCACCGCGCTGATGCCGCCGGCGTGCACGGCCGGCTACGGACTTGCCACCGGGCAATGGCATTTCTTCGGCGGCGCGCTGTACCTGTACACGATCAACTGCGTGTTCATCATGCTGGCCACCATCGTCGGCATCCGCACCATGCGCCTGCGCCGGCACGGCTTCGCCAGCCCGGCGATCGCGCGCCGGGTCAAGGCGGCGCTGTGGGTGCTGGCTTTGGCCACCGCCGCGCCCAGCCTGTACCTGGCGATCGATCTGGTTCGCCAGGAGGTGTTCCGTTCGAGCGCCCGCGAGTTCGTGCGGCGCGAGTTCGTGTTCCCGGACAGCCAGGTGGTGGACGCCAGCATCGACCCGGTCACCCGCACCATCAATGTCTCGCTGATCGGCGAGCGGGTGGGCAGGGAGGTGCAGGACAACATCCGCGCCCGGCTGGCGGCGGCCAACCTCGCCGGCACCCGGATCGTCCTGCACCAGAGCGGCGACCAGCGCATCGACGTCACCGCGCTCAAGTCCACACTGCTGTCCGACCTGCTGAAGGACAGCCAGGAGACGGCGCGCCAGCGCGAGGCGCAGCTGCAGCAGCTGCGCCGGGAGCTCGCCGAACGCAACGCGCTGCTCGACCAGAGCGGCGATCTGGCCCATGAGCTGCGGCAGCTGTTCCCGGCGCTGGGCGAGGTCACCGTCGGCCAGGGCCTGGTGATCGCGGCGAACGGCGACCGGCAGCCGGTGGCAACGCTCAACGTCACCATCGCCGCGCCGCTGGACGAGGCGGCGCGTCAGCGCATCGGCGACTGGTTCAAGGCCCGCACCAAGGCGCCGGCGGTGTCGGTGAACATCAAGGCCGAGCCGCCGCCGGCCAGGCCCGGGCGGAAGCGGCGCTGATGGACGGCGACGCCATCCTGCTCTGCCTGTGCAGCTGCCCGGACGCAACCAGCGCGGAGCAGCTTGCCGGGGCGCTGGTCGGCGAGCGGCTGGCTGCCTGCATCAACATCGTGCCCGGGCTGCGCTCGGTGTTCCGCTGGCAGGGGTCGGTGCAGCGCGAATCCGAAGTCCTGCTGCTGATCAAGACCACGCGGTCGCGCTACCCGGCCCTGCAGGCGCGGCTGCCGCAGCTGCACCCGTATGAACTGCCGGAGCTGCTGGCGGTCGAATCCGTCGTCGGCCTGCCCGCGTACCTGCAATGGGTGGTCGAATCGACCCGTCCAGTAGAATGACCGAATGACCGGATTGCCCCTTCGCCTGCGCCGCTGGCTGGCAGCGCTGGCCCTGCTGGCCGCGCTGCCGTCCTCCGCCGCCGATGTCGAGCTGCCGCCGGTCGACGAAGTGTTCGTCCTCTCGGCGCAGGCCACCGCCCGCGATCGCATCGAGGTGCGCTGGAAGATCGCCGACGGCTACTACCTGTACCGGCACCGCACCTCGGTGAAGGCCGGTGCCGGCCTCGCCGACGCCCGCCTGGCCCTGCCCGACGGCGCCAAGCACCGCGACGAATTCTTCGGCGACGTGGAGACCTACCGTCGGCAGCTGGTCGGCGTGGTCACCGGCGCCCCGGCCGCCACCGCCACGGGCGTGACGCTGACGGTGAAGTACCAGGGCTGCGCCGACGCCGGCGTGTGCTATCCGCCGCAGACCCGCACCCTGAGCGTGGCGCTGCCGCAGGCCGAGGCCGGCGGCGGCTTCCTGCCCGGCCGCAAGGCCGGCGGCGGCCTTTTCGGCCTGGGCAACGGCAGCGCCGGCGCAACGGAAACCGCGCCGCTGCCGGCCGCACAGGCGTTCAGCAGCGAGCTGATCGCGCTGGACGGCAACACCCTGCTGCTGCGGCTGACCCCGGCGCGCGGCTATTACCTGTACCGCGACAAGCTGTCGGTGAAGCTGGAAGGTGCCGACGGCCTGTCGGTGAAGCTGCCGCCGCCGGCCAAACTGCCCGCCGCAACGCCCTATCGCGACGAGCACTTCGGCGACGTGGCGGTGTACTTCGACCAGGTCGAGATCGCCCTGCCGGTGGCGCGCGCGACCACCGGCGCCGCCAGCCCCACCCTGGTGCTGGGCCTGCAAGGCTGCCAGGACAACGGCATCTGCTATCCCCCGATGACCCGCCGACTGGCGGTTTCGCTGCCTGCGGGGAAGCTGGCGTCCGCCGCCAACGACAATGTGTCCGTTGGCAACGGCCCGGCGGCGCTGACGCTCCCCGCGCAAGCAGCGGCGCCGGAGGCTGCGCCGATGCCGGCCACGGCAGCGGGCGACGCCACCCCCGGCACCCCGGCCGCAAGCGGGGCGACCGCTGCAGAGGCAAGCGCCGGCGCCGGTGCCAGCACCGCCCAACCTCCCCGCGAAGCCCCGCCGCAGCGCCGGACCCCCGGCCTGCTGGCGGCGCTGCTGCTGGCGCTGGGCGGCGGCCTGATCCTCAACCTGATGCCCTGCGTGCTGCCGGTGCTGTCGCTGAAGGCGCTGTCGCTGGCGCAGAGCGGCGCCGGCCGCGGCGAGGCGCGCCGGCACGCGCTGGCCTATACCGCCGGCGTGCTGCTGTCGATGCTGGCGCTGGGCGCGCTGGTGCTGGCGCTGCGCCATGCCGGGCTGGCACTGGGCTGGGGCTTCCAGCTGCAGCAGCCGCTGGTGCTGGCCGGGCTGGCGCTGGTGATGTTCGCGCTGGGGCTGTCGCTGTCCGGGCTGTGGCAGGCCAATGTCGGGCTGGGCCAGCGCACCGGCGCGCTGCTGCAGGGCGACGGCGTGCGCGCCGACTTCTTCACCGGCGTGCTGGCGGTGGTGCTGGCCACGCCCTGCACCGCGCCGTTCATGGGCGCGGCGCTGGCCTATGCCTTTACCGGCCCGACCGCCGGGGCGCTGCTGGTGTTCCTGATGCTGGGATTGGGGCTGGCGCTGCCGTTCCTGCTGATCGGCTTCGTGCCGGCCTTCGCCCGCCTGCTGCCGAAGCCGGGCGCGTGGATGGAGACCCTCAAGCAGCTGCTGGCGTTTCCGCTGTACGCCACCGCGGCCTGGCTGGTGTGGGTGCTGGCCAAGCTGCGCGGGGCCGACGCGACCGGGCTGTGGCTGGCCGCGGCCATCCTGCTGGCGCTGGCCGCATGGGCATGGGCCCGCGCCCGCAGCGGCGCCCCCCGCGGCTGGCAGGCGCTGGCGCTGCTCGCGCTGCTGGCGGTCGGCTGGCCGCTGGCCAGGCTGCACGCGCTGCCGCGGCCGCAGGCGGCCGTTGCCGCCGCCCCCTCCGGCATCGCCAGCGTGGCCTGGTCGGAGCAGGCGCTGGCCGACCTGCGCGCGCAGGGCCGGCCGGTGTTCGTCAACATGACCGCCGACTGGTGCGTCACCTGCAAGGCCAACGAAAAAACGGTGTTCGCGCGCGAGCGCTTCCGCACCGCGCTCGACGCCGCCAACGCCGTCTACATGGTCGGCGACTACACCGACGTCGACCCGGCCATCACCGCCTACCTGCAGCGCCACCGCGCGGTAGGCGTGCCGCTCTACGTGGTCTACCCGCGCGGCGGCGGCGAAGGCCACATCCTGCCCACCCTGCTCACCGCCGGCATGGTGGAAGACGCCCTGCGCGAGGCCGCGCGCTGATGCCCTCCAACCGCGCGGTGCTGGTGGTGGCGCTGCTGGCCGCGATGGCCGGCGCCGGCGCCAGCCTGCTGTTCGAACCCACCATCGCCTACCGGCTGGCCGGCACCGGGGTCGGCCAGCAGGTGTTGGACGCGTCGCTGAAGGCGCGCGCGCCGGCGCTACCCGCCGGCGTCACAGTCGCCGAAAAGGGCGGCGCGGTGCCGTCGATGACGCTGGCCGACGTGGCTGGCAGGCCGGTGGCGATTCCCGCCGCCTGGGCCGGCCGCCCCACTCTGGTCAATCTGTGGGCGACCTGGTGCGCGCCCTGCCTGAAGGAGATGCCGGACCTGCAGGCGTTCGCCGAGGCGCAGGGCGCACGCGGCGTGCGGGTAGTCGGCATCGCGCTGGACGACCCCGCGGCGGTGGCCGGCTTCCTGCAGCGGCACGGAATCACCTATCCGGTGCTGGTGGATGCCGCCGGCCCAGCCGACGCCGGCGTGCGGCTGGGCAACCCGGCCGGCGTGCTGCCCTACACGGCGCTGGTTTCCGCCGATGGCCGCCTGCTGGCCACCCGGATCGGCCCGTTCGCCGATGCCGCCGACATTTCGCGATGGGCGGAAGCGGGCGTCCGATAACCGGACCCGGCAGACGGGAATATAGGGGATCCGGGCGGCCAACGGCAGCGATCGGGTGCATCCTGCGGCAGCAGCGCCGACACCGGCGAATGCCGGGGTCATTTAGAGCCGCCGCTCCAACATCCGTTTAAAACCCGCTTATCCGGCAAAAGTTCGCCGAACTGGACAGCATCCATCTTTCGCGGGACACTGCGCGCCTGTTTTCCGGGGCTCCCGACCCATCGATGGCAACGCTGCTGCTCCTGCACGGCCCCAACCTCAACCTGCTCGGCAGCCGCGAGCCGGAGGTATACGGGCACACCACGCTGGCCGACATCGACGCCGACCTGGCGGGGCGCGCGCAGGCAGCCGGCCACGTGCTGGAGACGTTCCAGTCCAACGCCGAACACGCGCTGGTGGAGCGCGTGCAGGCCGCCCGCCTGGACGGCACCGCCTTCATCCTGATCAACCCCGCCGCCTTCACCCACACCTCGGTCGCCCTGCGCGACGCGCTGGCGGCGGTGGCCATCCCCTTCATCGAAATCCACCTGTCCAACCCGCACTCCCGCGAGCCCTTCCGCCAGCACAGCTATTTCAGCGACAAGGCGGTCGGCGTGATCTGCGGCTTCGGCGCGGACTCGTACCGCTACGCCCTGGACGCCGCGATGCGGCGGCTGGAGGCCTCGCCATGATCGCGTTGGCCTTGATCGCAACCCTGCTGGCCACGCAGATGGCGCCCGCCCGGCAGTCCACTGCCGCTGCGCAGGCCCAGGGCGACGCGGCCGACGCCGCCTGCATGGCCGCGGCCATCACCGACTCCGATTACGAGGACTGCGCCCGCGCGTGGGCCGAGCGCGCCGACGCCGCGCTTGATGGCGTCTACGCTGCGGTGCGCGGGACCCTGGCCAGCCCCGGCTGCGGCGAGCACTGCGCCGCCACCCTTGCCCTGCTTGATGACAGCCAGGCGCAATGGAGACGGTGGCGCCGTACTGACTGCGACGGGATCTGGCAGCTCAATGCCGGCGGCAGCATCCGGAACGTGGAGTTCCTGCGCTGCATGGCGCGGCGCGCAAGCCACCGCGCGGCCGAACTGAGAACCGATTACGGCATCGCCCCCTGACACTCCTTTTCCCCGCCCGGCCTCAGCGCCGGGCCAACCACGAGACAACCGTATGGACCTGCGCAAGATCAAGAAGCTGATCGACCTGCTGGAAGAGTCGAACCTGGCCGAAATCGAAATCAAGGAAGGCGAGGAATCGGTGCGTCTGGCGCGCGTGCCCAAGGGCAGCCAGATGGCCGCGCCGGCACCGATGGCGCACCACGTCGCCGCTCCCGCAGTCGCGCCGATGCCGATGATCTCGCCGGTGCAGGCCGCCACCGGCGGCAGCCCCAAGCCCGCCGACCCGGAACTGCCGGCCGGCCACGTGATGCGTGCGCCGATGGTGGGCACTTTCTACGCCAGCCCGGCGCCGGACAAGCCAGCGTTCGTGTCCATCGGCCAGGCGGTCAAGGCCGGCGACACCCTGGGCATCATCGAGGCGATGAAGATGTTCAACCCGATCGAGGCCGAGGTCTCCGGCACCGTGCTGGCGATCAAGTGCGAGAGCGGCCAACCGGTCGAGTTCGACCAGCCGCTGTTCGTCATCGGGTGAGCCGGGATTTCGAGCGCCGCAGGCGCGAGCCTGCGAACGCCCACCGGCATGCAGGCCGGCGGGCCGGATGAACAACAGGAAGAGACCATGCTCGAAAAAGTCGTCATCGCCAACCGCGGCGAAATCGCGCTGCGCATCCTGCGCGCCTGCCACGCGCTGGGCATCCGCACGGTGGCCGTGCATTCCACCGTGGACCGCAACCTGAAGCACGTGGCCATGGCGGACGAATCCGTCTGCATCGGCCCGGCGCCGTCGGCGGAGAGCTACCTCAACATGCCGGCGATCATCGCCGCGGCCGAGGTCACCGACGCCCAGGCCATCCACCCGGGCTACGGCTTCCTGTCCGAGAACGCCGACTTCGCCGAGCGCGTGGAGCAGAGCGGCTTCGTGTTCATCGGGCCGAAGGCCGACACCATCCGCCTGATGGGCGACAAGGTGGAGGCGATCCGCGCGATGAAGGCCGCGGGCGTGCCCTGCGTGCCCGGCTCGGGCGGCCCGCTCGGCGACGACGCCGCCACCAACGTCAAGATCGCCCGCGAGATCGGCTACCCCGTCATCGTCAAGGCGGCCGGCGGCGGCGGCGGCCGCGGCATGCGCGTGGTGCATTCGGAGGCGGCGCTGGTGAACGCCATCGCCACCACCAAGCAGGAAGCCAAGGCCGCGTTCGGCAACGACATGGTGTACATGGAGAAGTTCCTGGAGAACCCGCGCCACGTGGAGATCCAGGTGCTGGCCGATGGCCAGGGCGGCGCCATCCACCTGGGCGAGCGCGACTGCTCCATGCAGCGCCGCCACCAGAAGGTGGTGGAGGAAGCGCCGGCGCCGGGCATCACCCCCGAGCTGCGCGCGGAGATCGGCAAGGTCTGCGTGGAAGCCTGCATCCGCATCGGCTACCGCGGCGCCGGCACGTTCGAGTTCCTGTTCGAGAACGGCCGCTTCTACTTCATCGAGATGAACACCCGCATCCAGGTGGAGCATCCGGTGACCGAGCTGGTCACCGGCATCGATCTGGTGCGCGAGCAGCTGCTGATCGCCGCCGGCCGCAAGCTGTCGATCAAGCAGAGCGACGTGGTGCTGACCGGCCACGCCATCGAGTGCCGCATCAACGCCGAGGACCCGGACAACTTCTTCCCCTGTCCCGGCCTGATCCAGCACTTCCACGCCCCGGGCGGCCCGGGCGTGCGCGTGGATTCGCACATCTACGAGGGCTACCGCGTCCCGCCGAACTACGACTCGATGATCGGCAAGCTCATCGTGCACGGCGCCGACCGCGCCCAGGCGATCGCGCGGATGCGGGTGGCGCTGAGCGAGATGGTGGTGGACGGCATCAAGACCAACATCCCGCTGCAGCAGCGGATCCTGGCCGACGGCGGTTTCTCGCAAGGCGGCCAGAACATCCATTACCTGGAAAAGCGGCTGGCCGAGCGCAAGGAAAAGGCGCTCTCGCTGCTCTGAGCGACCGCGCATCCGCCGGCGCAGGCGGCCGATGTCCGCTTGCGCCGGCTTTTCCCGCTGTATCCGGAAGCCACCGCCGCTTCCGGAGTACGTCATGCGCCGCGCCACCCCGCTGATCGCCCTTGCCGCCACGCTGCTGGCGCTGCCCGCTGCCAGCCAGCAGGGCAAGGCGCCCCCCACCAACCTCTATATCGACGTCGCCACCCACAACATGGCGGGCATGCCGGACATGGGCGCGATGCTGGGCGGCCTGGGCGGCTTCATGGCCAAGCGCATGGGCGGCAACGAGGCGTTCAAGCCGACCTACCCCTCCACCCGCGCCGCCGGCATGACCGGCCAGTACCTGGACATCGCCCTGCACAATGCGCTGAAGCCCGGCGTCGAAGCGCAGGACCAGGTGCCGGCCGGGCTGAACCTGGGCAGGTCGCTCACCCTGCTGCCGCCGGAGCCTGCCCGGCAGGACAAGGCCACGCCTGAGGCGGGCGCCGTGCCCGACGTGGAATTGACCATCCGCGAGTACTGGGGCTGCGGCGCGGCGGTGCGGCCCGGCCAGCCGAAGCTGGCCACCATCAAGGTCAAGGGCGGCCTGATCAACCCGAAGAAGGGCGCCGCGGGCATGGCCGGGGTCAGCGTGGAATCCAGCGGCAGCCTGTCCAAAGGCCTGTACGTGCCGGACCGCGACATCGACCTAAAGCCCGGTTTCGTCTACTGGCCCAATCGGCAGCACGGCAAGCAGG
The DNA here is from genome assembly GCF_036409385.1 of Thermomonas sp. LB-4. Classification (NCBI taxonomy): domain Bacteria; kingdom Pseudomonadati; phylum Pseudomonadota; class Gammaproteobacteria; order Lysobacterales; family Lysobacteraceae; genus Thermomonas; species Thermomonas sp. LB-4. The sequence continues at coordinate 10,238 of NZ_JAXOFT010000021.1, forward strand.
TGCCCGCGGGCGCGCGGCTGGCCGGCGGCCACCAGATCACCGGCAGCGGCATTCCGGCCTCGATGTCCTTCAACGTGGACGAAGCCGCCGACTTCATGCCGAAACTGGGCCTGCGCGCGCAGGGCGAGCCGGCCGACGCGGTCACGCTGGCATGGCCGTCGGTGGCCCGCGCGCGCGCCTACTTCATCACCGGCATGCGCATGGAAATGGCCAGCGAACGGTCCTACACCCTGACCGTGTGGAGCAGCGCCGACGTGGCCGGCGCCGGCAGCGAACTGCACGCCTACCTGACCGGCGGCGCCATCGACAAATGGCTGAAGCAGAAGATCCTGCTGCCGGCCGCGGCCACCAGCTGCGTGGTGCCCAAGGGCATCTTCGCCAGCGCCGGCAGCGGCGGGGCCGGGATGATTCCCGCCATGCTGATGATGACCGCCTATGGGCCCGAACACTGGATCACCTACCCGCCCAGGCCGGCCGACCCGAAGCAGCCGTGGAACCCGGAATGGAGCGTGCGCCTGCGCGCCAAATCCACCGCCACCGCGATGCTGGGCCTGGATTTCGGCGACATGGGCATGCCGCAGGAACAGGACGAGGGCGACGGCAGCAGCACGCCGCCGCAGAAGCGGCCGAACATGAAGGGCCTGCTGAAGGGGCTGCTGGGCGGCTGAAGCGGCCGCGCAGCCCGCGGCGAACCTGCGAGAATGGCGCGACCGCCACGCGCCATCCCCGCCATGCCCTACCTGCAGTTGACCCTCCCCTGCACCGAAGCCCAGCAACCGCGCGTCGAGCGCGCGCTGGAGGACGTGGGGGCACTCGCGGTCACCCTGCAGGATGCGCACCTGGACGCCGCCGACGAGCAGGCGATCTTCGAGCCCGGCGTCGGCGAAATCCCGCTGTGGGACGAAATGACGCTGACCGCGCTGTTCCCGGACGAGACCGACGCGCTGGTGCTGCTGGCCGCGCTGGAGGCGTTCGACCCCGGGCTGGACTGGAGCAAGGCGCGCTTCGCCAAGGTCGAGGACCAGGACTGGGAACGCGCCTGGCTGGACATGTTCCAGCCCATGCGTTTCGGTGAACGCTGCTGGATCGTGCCCTGGGACCATCCACTGCCCGAGGACGCGCAGGCGCCGGACGCGGCCATCGTCCGGCTCGATCCGGGCCTGGCGTTCGGCTCCGGCACCCATCCCACCACCGCGCTGTGCCTGCGCTGGCTGGACGGGCTGGCCGCCACCGGCGAGCTGCAGGGCAAGGCCGTACTCGATTTCGGCTGCGGCAGCGGCATCCTCGCGCTGGCCGCGCTGAAGCTGGGTGCCGCGCGCACGGTCGGCGTCGACAACGACCCGCAGGCGATCACCGCCACCGGCGACAACGCGCAGCGCAACGGCGTGGCCATCGACGTGTTCCTGCCGCAGGACGAGCCCGTCGCCACCTATCCGGTGGTGGTGGCCAACATCCTCGCCTCGGCGCTGGACGCACTGGCCGAGGCGCTGGCGGCGCGCACCGCGCCGGGCGGAAAAATCGCCATGTCCGGCATCCTGGCCGGGCAGGAGGATGAACTGCTGGCGCGCTTCGCGCCGTGGTTCGACGCGCTGCAGGTAGCGCGCGAGGACGACTGGGTACGCATCGACGGCGTGCGCAACGCCAGCCCGGTGCAGGCGTGAGCCGCGCGCCGAGCTTCGTACAGGCCGGCAGCGGTGCCCCCGCGCGCCGTCGCGGCGAATGGCTGGCGGCAGCCGTGCTGGCGCTGGTGCTGCTGGCGCAGCTTGGCTGGCTGCAGCGCGAACGCCTGGCCGCCAGCGCCCAGCTGCGGCCGCTGCTGGAGGCCGGCTGCAGCGCATTGGGATGCACCCTGCCGGCATGGCGCGAGCCGGCCGCGTTCACCCTGCTTTCGCGCGACGTGATCGCGCCGCCCGACCGCCCCGGCGTGCTGCGCGTGCAGGCCAGCTTCCGCAACGACGCGCACTGGCCGCAGCCGTGGCCCGGCCTGCGGCTGACCCTGTCGGATCTCAATGGACGCACCCTCGGGACGCGCCGCTTCCAGCCGCGCGACTACCTGCCGGAAGGCAGCGCCGGCAGCGCGCGGATCGCGCCCGGGCAGGCCAGCCAGATCGCCTTCGACATCGCCGAACCGGCAGCGGGCGTGGTCGGTTTCGACTTCCGCTTCGAATAGGCCCCGCGCGAAGCGCGAAGCCGGTCAAACTTGCCGGCGATGAATGGGCGCGGCCACTGACGCCGCCGCAGTCCCCGCGCTAGACTGGCTTTCGCCGTTCCGCGCGCTCGATGCCGGCGGCCTGCCCGAGGGATCCTCCGTTGACGCTTTCCGAACACCGCCAGGACGCCGCGCCGCGCGCGCCGCTGCGCGAGCACGTTGCCGACTCGGTGCGCCGCTACCTGCGCGATCTGGACGGCTGCGACATCGACGACCTGTACAGCATCGCCCTGCGCGAGCTGGAAATCCCGCTGTTTGCCGAAGTGCTGCGCCACTGCGAAGGCAACCAGAGCCGCGCCGCCACGATGCTCGGCATCCATCGCGCCACCCTGCGCAAGAAGCTGCGCGACTACGGCATGGGCTGAGCGGGGCTGCGGGCGGAACGGGGCGGCGCCGTATAATCCGCGCTTCCCCACCACACCCCTTCCCGCATGTCCGCCGACTTCCTTTCCGGCGCGCCGGTGACCGTCCGCCGCGCCCTGCTCTCCGTTTCCGACAAGACCGGCCTGGTGGAGTTCGCCACGGCACTGGCTGCCCGCGGCGTGGAGTTGCTGTCCACCGGCGGCACCGCGAAGGCGCTGCGCGAGGCCGGGCTTGCGGTGAAGGACGTCAGCGAGGTGACCGGCTTCCCGGAAATGATGGATGGCCGCGTCAAGACCCTGCACCCGAAGGTGCACGGCGGCCTGCTGGGCCGCGCCGGCCTTGATGATGCGGTGATGGCCGAGCACGGCATCGGCGCCATCGACCTGCTGGTGCTGAACCTGTACCCGTTCGCGCGGGTGTCGGCCAATCCGGACAGCAGCTTTGCGGACATCATCGAGAACATCGACATCGGCGGCCCGGCGATGCTGCGCAGCGCGGCCAAGAACTTCGCCCGCGTCGCCGTGGCCACCGCACCCGCGCAATACGCCGCGCTGGTCGAAGAGCTCGCCGCCAACGCCGGTGCACTGTCGGCGAAGACCCGCTGGCAGCTGGCGGTGGCCGCGTTCAACGATGTCGCCGTCTACGACGCCTGCATCAGCAGCTACCTGTCCTCGCTGGGCGAGGACGGTGCGCCGATGCAGTTCCCGGCGCAGGCCAACGGCAACTTCGTCAAGGTGATGGACCTGCGCTACGGCGAGAACCCGCACCAGCAGGCCGCGTTCTACCGCGACCTGTATCCGGCGCCGGGCTCGCTGGCCACGCTGGAGCAGCTGCAGGGCAAGGAGCTCAGCTACAACAACATCGCCGACAGCGACGCCGCGTGGGAATGCGTGCGCCAGTTCGAGCGCTGCGCCTGCGTGATCGTCAAGCACGCCAACCCCTGCGGCGTGGCTGTCGGCAGCGGCTGCCTCGAGGCATACGAAGCGGCGTACGCCACCGACCCCACGTCCGCGTTCGGCGGCATCCTTGCGTTCAACACGAAGCTCGATGGGGCGACATGCCGGGCCATCCTCGACCGCCAGTTCGTCGAGGTGCTGATCGCCCCCGACTACGACGACGAGGCGCTGGCCTACGCGAAAAAGAAGGCCAACGTGCGCGTGCTTCGCATCCCGCTGGCCGCGCCGTCGAAGCACTTCATCGACACCAAGCGGGTCAACTCCGGCCTGCTGATGCAGACCGCCGACGACCGCGTGGTCGCCCGCGGCGAGCTGAAGGTGGTGTCGCGGCTGGCGCCGACCGAGGCGCAGTTCGCCGACCTGCTGTTCGCCTGGAAGGTGGCGAAGTTCGTCAAGTCCAACGCCATCGTCTATGCCAGGGACAGCCGCACCATTGGCGTCGGCGCCGGACAGATGAGCCGCGTGTATTCGGCGCGCATCGCCGGCATCAAGGCGACCGACGCCGGACTGGTCGTACCCGGCTCGGTGATGGCGTCGGATGCCTTTTTCCCGTTCCGCGACGGCATCGACGCCGCGGCCGAAGCCGGCATCAAGGCGGTCATCCAGCCGGGCGGTTCGATGCGCGACGCCGAAGTGATCGCGGCGGCGGACGAGCACGGCATCGCGATGGTGTTCACCGGCGTGCGCCACTTCCGGCATTGATGCCGGCTGCGGAAAAGCCCACCCACCTTCCTTCCGGATCTGCATGAACGCTTTCGACACTCCCGCGCCAACGCCGATCCGCCCGTACCTGGTGCGTTTCGTGATTGCCTACCTGGCGGCGCTAGCGCTGGTCGCGCTCATCATTGCGGTGCTTTCGCTCAGCAGCGGCGGCAGCGGTGCGGCGGCGGCGGCATTGATTTCGGCCGCCACCTATACCGCCGGAAAATTCGTCAACGACACCCGGCGTGCACCCTCGCAAAGCGAGCGCAGGCGCCTTGTGTGGAGCTCCCTGGCCATCGCCATGACCGTGCAACTGGGGTTCACGCTGTTGCTGGTCGATCGCCCCAACCCCGGCGTGGTGCTCGTCGTGAGCCTGTTGATCGGCGCGATCTACTGGCTTGGCCTGCGCTTCGCCTATTCCGAGTGGATGGCCAAGCGCACCCTGCAGGGAATCGAGAAGCGCCAGACACAGCGCGGGAGCAAGCAGGCATGAAAGTTCTGGTCATTGGTTCCGGCGGTCGCGAGCACGCGCTGGCGTGGAAGCTGGCGCAGTCCACCCGCGTCACCGAAGTCATCGTCGCGCCCGGCAATGCCGGCACCGCGGGCGAGTCGAAGTGCCGCAACGTCGCGGTCAAGGTGACTGATATCGACGGCCTGCTGGCACTGGCGCAGGACGAAGCCGTGGCGCTGACCGTGGTTGGCCCGGAGGTGCCGCTGGTGGCAGGCGTGGTGGATCGCTTCCGCGCCGCGTCCTTGCGCATCTTCGGGCCCACCGCCGCTGCCGCGCAGCTGGAGGGCAGCAAGGCCTTCGCCAAGGACTTCCTTGCCCGCCACGGCATTCCCACCGCGTTCTACGAAGTGCATTCCGACGTGGACGCCGCGCTGGCCTACGTGCACCGCAAGGGCGCGCCCATCGTGATCAAGGCCGATGGCCTGGCCGCCGGCAAGGGCGTGATCGTGGCGATGTCGCTGGCCGAGGCCGAAGCCGCGGTGCGCGACATGCTGTCGGGCAATGCCTTCGGCGATGCCGGCGCGCGCGTGGTCATCGAGGAGTTCCTCGACGGCGAGGAAGCGAGTTTCATCTCGATGGTGGATGGCCATACCGCGCTGCCGATGGCGACGTCGCAGGACCACAAGCGCGTGGGCGACGGCGACACCGGCCCCAACACCGGCGGCATGGGCGCGTACTCGCCCGCGCCGGTGGTCACGCCCGAGGTGCATGCGCGGGTGATGCGCGAGGTGGTGAACCCGACCGTGCAGGGCATGCTGGAGGATGGCATCCCGTTCACCGGCTTCCTCTACGCCGGGCTGATGATCGACGCCAGCGGCGCGCCCAAGGTGATCGAGTTCAACGTGCGCTTCGGCGATCCGGAAACCCAGCCGGTCATGCTGCGCCTGCAGTCGGATCTGGTGGACCTGGTGGAGGCCGCCATCGACGGCAAACTCGATGGCGTCGAAGCGCGGTGGGATCCGTGCCCGTCACTCGGCGTGGTGATGGCATCGAAGCCGTACCCGGACACGCCGGTCAGCGGCGAGGTGATCTCGGGGCTCGACGCAGTGCCCGCCAGCGCCAAGGTCTTCCACGCCGGCACCGCGCTGGACGCCGCCGGCAACGTGGTCAGCGCCGGCGGCCGGGTGCTGTGCGTGACCGCGCTGGGCGCAAGCGTGTCGGAAGCCCAGCGCAATGCCTACGCGGGCGTCGATGCCATCCGCTGGGCGCACGAGTTCCATCGCAACGACATCGGCTGGCGCGCGATCGCGCGCGAGCAGGACTGAGGTTCAGCGCGCCGGCAACGCGTCCAGCGCCGTCAGCACCTGGTCCGCCAGCAGCGGCTGCGCGGCGGCCACCGGGTGCAGGTTGTCGGCCTGGAACCATTTGCGCTCGGTGCCCAGCGGGGCCAGGAAATGCGGGATCAGCCCAGTGCCCAGGCGCTGGCTGATCAGCTGGTAGCTGCGCTGGAAATCGAGCGCATAGCGGCCGAAGTTGGGCGGCAGCTGCAGGCCCACCAGCAGCACCTGCGCACCGCCACGGCGCGCGCGGCCGATCATCCAGCCGAGATTGGCACCCATCTGCACCAGCGGCAGCCCGCGCAGGCCGTCGTTGGCGCCCAGCTCGATGATCACGATGTCCGGGCGTACCCGGGCCAGCTCGGCGTCGATGCGGCTGCGCCCGCCGGCGCTGGTTTCGCCGGAGATGCTGGCGTTGTGGAAGGCGTAGCGCGCCGATTTCGCATCGGCCAGCGCCACCCAGCCCTGCTCCGGGCGCAGCCCGTAGGCGGCCGACAATGAGTCGCCCATGACCAGGACTTTCCGCTCTCGCGCCTCGGCCGCGGATGCGGCTAGCATCGCCAGCATGACGCACACCCCCAGCACCCACGACCGCACCGCCGACACCATCGCGCCCACTCCTGTTCCGGTTGCCGCAAACGCTAGCACGCCCGGACCGGGCAGCCTGCGTGCGCGCGGCGTCGGCAAGACCGTGGCGCTGCCAGATGGCGCGCTGACCATCCTCGATGCGATCAGCCTGGACATCGCCGCCGGCGAGCGCGTCGCCATCGTCGGCGAGTCCGGCTCCGGCAAGACCACCCTGCTGTCGCTGCTGGCCGGGCTGGACCTGCCCAGCCGCGGCGAGGTGTGGCTGGATGGTGCGCCCATCCACGCCACCAGCGAGGACACCCGCGCCGGGCTGCGCGCCCGCGCGGTCGGCTTCGTGTTCCAGAACTTCCAGCTGATGCCGGCGATGAGCGCGCTGGACAACGTGGCGCTGCCGCTGGAGCTGCGCGGCGAGAATGGCGCCGCGACCGCGCGGGCGCTGCTGGAGAAGGTGGGCCTGGGCCAACGCCTGCACCACCTGCCGCGTCAGCTGTCCGGCGGCGAGCAGCAGCGGGTGGCGATTGCCCGCGCCTTCGCCACCCGGCCGCGGATCCTGTTCGCCGATGAACCCACCGGCAACCTCGACCGCAAGACCGGGTTGGCCATCGAAGACCTGCTGTTCGGCATGGACGACGCCCGCGCCACCACGGTGGTGGTGGTGACCCACGACGAACGCCTGGCCGCGCGTTGCGACCGCCAGCTGCGGCTGGACGCCGGGCGCCTGCTGCCGTGAGCCGGCTGGCGCGGATGGCCGTGCGGCAGGCCTGGTCGGGCTGGCGCAACGGCGAATTCGGGGTGCTGCTGGCGGCACTGTTCGTGGCGGTGCTGGCACTGGCCGGCGTGGGCAGCATCGCCCAGCGCACCACCGATGCACTGACTGCGCAGAGCCGCCGCCTGGTCGGTGGCGATGCCGCCTTCAGCAGCGACAACCGCGCGGTCGACGCCGCGCTGCGCGACGCGCGCCGGCTGGGCCTGCGCAGCTATCGCAGCGTGGAGCTGGCCAGCATGGTCGGCCTGCAGGGCGGCGCGCCGCAGCTGGGCACGCTGAAGGCGCTGGCCGGCGATGCGCCGCTGCTGGGGCCATACACCGTGCGCACCGGGCGCGGCGTGCAGCGGCTGCCGCGACCGGCGCCCGGCACGCTGTGGCTGAGCGAAAGCGGCGCAGCGCGCCTGCAGGCGAGACCAGGCGCGACGGTCGAAGTCGGCGGCCGGCCGCTGCGGCTGGCCGGCATCGTGATGGAAGAACCGGATCGTCCGATCGGCGGCGTGGAGCTGGGCCCGCGCGCGATCCTGCCGCTGGCCGAGGTGGAAGCCGGCGGCCTGCTCGGCCCAGGCGCACGCGCCTCGTGGCGGGTGGCGGTGGCCGGCCCGCCGGCGGCCATCGCGCCATGGGTGAAGGCGCGCGAGGCCGATCGCAGCCCCGGTGCGCGGGTGGAAACCGGCGACGACCTCAGCCCGCAACTGCGCAATGCGCTGGAGCGCGCGCAGCGCTTCCTGTCGGTCTCACTGTTGCTGACCGCCGCGCTGGCGGCGGTGGCGATCGGCATGGCCGCGCGCCAGCACGCCGAACGCCACCGCGCGATTGCCGCCACCCTGCGCGCGCTCGGCGCCGGCCAGCGCGCCATCGTCGGCCTGTACGTGGGCCAGCTGGCCATCCTGGGCAGCGTGGCGATCGCGCTCGCGCTGCTGGCGGCGGCGGTGCTGCAGCAGCTGGCGGGCGTGTGGATCGCCCGCGAGCTGGGCACCGCGCTGCCGCCGGCCACCGCTTGGCCGCTGCTCGAGGGGGGGCTGGTGGGGCTGTGGATCCTCGCCACCTTCGCCCTGCCGCCGCTGCTGGCGCTGCGCCGGGCCAGCGCGCTGGCGGTGCTGCGCAGCGACCTGCGCACGCCCTCGCCGCCGGCACTGCTGCTGTTCGGCCTGGCGCTGGGCGGCCTGCTGGCGCTGTTCTGGCAGGCCGCCGGCAACGCCACCACCGGCGCCATCCTGCTGGGCGGCCTGCTGGTCACCGCCGCCGTGCTGGGCGTCGCCGGCTGGGCGCTGGCGGCGCTGGTGGCGCGCGCGGGACGCGCGGGCAGCGGCATCGTGCGCTACGCCCTGCTCAATCTTTCGCGGCGGCGGCGGCTGACCATCGCGCAGGTGGTGGCGCTGGGCACCAGCCTGATGGCGCTGCTGCTGCTGATGCTGGTGCGCACCGACGTGTGGGAGCAGTGGCAGGCCACGGTGCGCGGCGATGCGCCCAACCGCTTCGTCATCAACGTGCAGCCGGACCAGCGCGCGAGCTTCAACGCGCTGCTGGCACGGCTGGACTTTACCTCGGCCGGACTGTCGCCGATGATCCGCGCCCGCTACGTCGGGCCCAGCGCCAGCGAGCGCGGCCGCCCCGCGCCGCAGGGCCGCGGCGAGCGGCTGATGGACCGCGAGTTCAACCTGTCCACTGCCGATGCATTGCCCGCCGGCAACAAACTCAGCGCCGGCACGTTCTGGAACCCGGCCACCGCGCGCAACGAATTCTCGGTGGAAACCAAGTTCGCCGAGCAACTGCGCTGGCGGCTGGGCGACACCTTGGCGTTCGACGTGGCCGGCCAGCGCATCGAGGGCCGCATCACCAGCCTGCGCGACGTGCGCTGGGAAAGCTTCACCCCGAACTTCTTCGTGCTGGCCTCGCCCGACCTGGCCCGCGGCCTGCCCGCCACCTGGATCACCTCGGTGCGGGTGCCCGTTGGCGATACCTCGCTGGCCACGGCGCTGTCGCGCGAAATCCCGAACGCCAACGTGATCGACATCGACGCCGTCACCGGCGAGATCCGGCGCATCGGCGATCAGGCCTCACTGGTGATCCAGGTGGTGTTCTGGTTCGCCTTCCTGTCGGGCTGCCTGGTGTTCGTGGCGGCGGTGGCGGCCACCCGCCGCGAGCGCATCACCGAACTGGGCGTGCTGCGCACGCTGGGCGCCAGCAGCGCGCAGTTGCGGACCGCGCAGCTGGTGGAGTTCGGCGCGATCGGCGCGATTTCCGGCGGCATCGCGGCGGTAGCCGCGGCCGGCATCGGCAGCCTGTTCGCGCAGCGCGTGCTGGACCTGCCGCCGACCTGGAATGCCAGCACGCTGCTGATCGGCGCCCTGGCCGGCACCGCCGCGGCGATGCTGGCCGGCTGGCTGAGCATGCGCCGGGCGTTGCATGCCACCGTGCGCGACACCCTCGGCGTGGCCGGCTGAACCGCCGCCCACGTCGCCACCCGGCGCCACACCCGCCCCATTGGCGCGGGTCGCGCGCCGTCCTTCACGGCCCTGTGCGCACCGCGGCTTCAAGATCCAACGCCGCAGCATCCCGCGTGCTGCCCGCAGCCCTGCACCGGCGGCGGGCAGGCGCGCAGCCCAAGGAACGTCCATGGCCACCGACAACATCTACGAGGCATTGCGCGAGAGCCATGCGCTCCAGCGCAGCCTGTGCCGCAAGCTGGTTCGCGCCAAGCCCTGCAGCCGCGACCGCATCACCATCTTCAAGGCGCTGCACGTGGAGCTGGAAGCCCATGCCGCCGCCGAGGAGCGCTTCCTCTATGCGCCGGCGCTGATGGACGACGCCGGCCTGAAATCCTCGCGGCATGCCCTGCACGAACACCACGAGATCGAGGAACTGGTGGAAGACCTGCACAAGGCGGACGCCGAAGGCGGGCAGTGGCTGGCGGTGGCGCGCAAGCTGTCGGAAAAAGTGCACCACCACCTGCGCGAGGAAGAAAGGAAATTCTTCCAGGTCACCGGCAAGATCCTCAGCGACAGCGCCAAGCTGCAGGCCGCACGCAAGTACCGCCGCGACTACGCGCGGATGCTGGAGAAGCTGTCGGCCTGAGCGATGGTCGCCTGGCTCAGGCGTTGCTGGCGTCGGCCGGCAGGCTGGTGGCCAGTGGCGCCGCACCCGCGCCTTCGGCGGCAGCCGGGCAGCGCGCGTCCAGCGCGAACGCGGTCATCGACAGCGAGCCGTAGCTGTAGCCATCCACCAGCACGTCGGCGGGACGGCCCGCCGCGGCCGACAGGCCCGCAAGGTAAAACAGCGGCAGGAAGTGTTCGTCGGTGGGCACCGCCTTGCGGTAATCCGGATGCGACACCAGCGTGGCGATGTCGTGCGGGCGCTCCGCCATCAGCGCGCGCGCAGCCTCGTCGAAGCGCTGCGCCCAATCGAAGCCGGCGTCCGGCTGCTGCCAGTCGATTGCGCGCAGGTTGTGCACCACGTTGCCGCTGCCCACCACCAGCACGCCCTGCCGGCGCAGCGCGGCCAGCTTCGCGCCCAGCGCCAGGTGCCAGTCCATCGGTTTGCGCGCGTCGATCGACAGCTGCACCACCGGGATGTCCGCCTGCGGGAAGGCGTGCACCAGCACCGACCAGGTGCCGTGGTCCAGGCCCCAGGCTTCGCGATCGGCACCGACCACGAAATCGGGCGAGACCAGGTCGGCGATTTCCTCGGCCAGCGCGGGCAGGCCCGGCGCCGGGTACTGCACGTCGAACAGCGGCTGCGGAAATCCGTAGAAATCGTGGATGGTGCGCGGGCTGGGCATGGCGGTCACCGCCAGCGCATCCACATGCCAGTGCGCGGACACGGCGAGGATCGCGCGCGGCCGCGGCACCGCGGCGCCAAACTCGCGCCAGGTGTCGGTGAAGCGGTTGCGCTCCAGCGCGTTCATCGGGCTGCCATGGCCAAGGAAGGCGGCGGGCATCAGCGTGGTCATCGGCATGGCAGGACCTCCGGTCCGTAAGTCAGTCAGCCGAACCGGTGGCGGGCACCAGCAGCGGTGGCAGGCCGTGGGGGACTGCGCGCAGGAAGCGCGGCGAGGTACCCACCGTCGCGCCCAATGCGGCAGCGGCGTGCCACGGCCAACGGGGATCGTAGAGCAGCGCGCGGGCCAGCGCGATCGCATCGGCCTGCCCCTGCTCCAACGCAGCCTCGGCCTGCTCGGGCGTGGTGATGAGCCCCACGCCGATCACCGGCATGGTGACGTCGCGCCGGATCGCCTCGGCGAACGGCAACTGGTAGCCCGGCGCCACGGCGATCTTCTGGGCCGGATGCAGGCCGCCGCTGGAGACGTGCAGGAAGTGGCAGCCGCGCGCATCCAGCGCCCGCGCCAGCACCACGCTCTGCGCCAGGTCCCAGCCGCCGTCCACCCAGTCGGTGGCGGAGATGCGCACGCCCACCGCCATCGTGGCAGGCACCACCGCGCGGACCGCGTCGAACACCTCCAGCAGCAGCCGCATGCGGCGCTCCAGCGGACCGCCGTAGCCGTCTTCGCGGCGGTTGCTGAGTGGCGACAGGAACTGGTGCAGCAGGTAGCCGTGCGCCGCGTGGATCTCGATGGCATCGAGCCCCAACCGCGCGGCGCGGCGCGCAGCGTCGGCGAAGGCCTCCACCACGCGTGCGATGCCCGCCGCATCCAGCGCTTCCGGCTGCGGGTCGTGCTCCGCATACGGCAGCACGGACGGGGCCACCACCTGCCAGCCATGCGGGGCGTCCGGCGCGATCGCGCCGCCACCGTGCTCCCACGGCCGATGGGTGGAGGCCTTGCGGCCCGCGTGCGCCAGCTGCACGCCCACCGGCATCGGCGACCAGCGCCGCACGCTGGCCAGCGCCTGCGCGAATGCGGCTTCGCAGGCCTCGTCGTACAGGCCCAGGTCGGCCCAACTGATGCGCCCTTCCGGCAGCACCGCGGTGGCTTCGGTCAACAGCAGGCCCGCACCCGACTGCGCCAGCGTGCCCCAGTGCTGCACATGCCAGTCGTTGGCCAGGCCGTCGGTGCTGGCGTACTGGCACATCGGCGCCACCACGATGCGGTTGGCCAGGGTGAGCGGGCCGAACGAGATGGGCGCAAACAAGCGCGGCATGGCGGATCTCCGGCAGGTGGCCGGCCACTATCCGCGCCGCATGCGCCGCCCATCAAGTGCATCCGCGGAACGCTGCCTTGCAGCCGCCGCTCGTCGGCGGGCGGTTACGGCTGCATCCAGAACGGCTGACGCCGCGTATCGGGTCGCACTGGCCACCCGCTGGCCTTCCACCCACAGGAGTCCCCCGAATGAATCGCCTGCCTGTTGCCCTCCTCGCTGTCGCCCTCGGCCTGCCTGCCACCGCCATGGCCCAGAGCGGCCCCAGCTTCATCCTGATCGGCGGCGGCGACGTCTCCGTCAGCGGCGACGTGCACAAGGGCGCCATCGCCCCGATCGCCGACCTCGGCCCGCTCAACCCGGCGCTGGCCGGCGTCTCGGCCGAACTGCGCATCGGCGCGCGTTCCTACGACCGGATCTACGGCAAGGCCACCAACTTCGGCGTGGAAATGGCGTGGCCCATGGCCAGCGGCGAAGTGTTCGGCCAGCTGCTGTCCACCCGCACCAGCGCCGGCAGCACCGAAGTCGGCGGCGCGTTCGTGCCGGCCCTCGACACCACCCTGCCGGTGTATGGCCGCTTCGAGGGCTACAAGGCGATGTCGCTGGAAGGCGGCTACCGCCACTTCTTCGGCACCGGCAAGGTGCGCCCGTACGTGGCCGGCCGCATCGGCACCACCAAGGTCGATGGCATCAACGCCACCTTCACCATCCCCGATGCCGCCATCACCCTCACCGACGTGCCGTTCTTCGATGGCGGCTGGCAGATGAGCGGCGGCGCCGACCTCGGGCTGCTGTGGTCGATGTCCGAGAAGGCCTCGCTGGCCCTGGAAGTTGGCGCCCGCTACCACGGCGAAATTTCCGACGACGACAGCGCGCTGTCCGGCCTGGGCCTGGCCTCGATCAACGACGCCGGCAAGCGCACCTCCTACCCGGTGAACCTGCGCCTGCAGTTCCGTTTCTGAGCCTCCGCACGCGTCGTCGCCACCTCACCACCCCTCCCTGCCGGCGGCGGCGCGTGTCTTTCTCCCCGGCACCGGGATGGCGCGCCTTCGGCTGGCGCGCTATCCCGGTGTTTTTTTTCGTACGCCGGCCGGCGCCAGGCGGATCAGCCCGCCAGTGCCTTCACGAACAGCGCCTTCACCCCCGCGCTGGTTTCCCGCTCCACCACGCTGAAATGGCGCGGATGCTTGCGCAGCAGGTCACTGAGTTTCTTCTGCCCGTACAAGCGCGGGTCGAAGTTGGGCTTGATCTTGTTGAGGTAAGCGCCCATCGCGCCCAAGTGCGCCCAGCCTTCCTCGTCGGACGCCTCCTCGATCGCCTGCCGCAGCAGGTCCAGCGGAAGCGGCAGCGGCGCGGCCTTGGCCGGCGCTGACGGCGGCACGACCGGCGCCTGGGCCTCCGGCGCCGGTGCAGGCACCTTCGTGGCCGCCTGCTTCTTCGCGGCCTTCTTCGGTGCGGGTTTGGCCGCGGCGGCGGGCGTTGCCGGCTCCGGCACTTCGGCCCGCAGCACCTCGGTGTAGATGAACTTGTCGCAGGCCTGCACGAACGGATCCGGCGTCTTGTGCTCGCCGAAGCCGTAGACGGTCAGGCCCTCCTCGCGCAGGCGCTGCGCCAGCCGGGTGAAGTCGCTGTCGCTGGAGACCAGGCACATGCCGTCGAAACGGCCGGTGTACATCAGGTCCATAGCATCGATGATCAGCGCGCTGTCGGTGGCGTTCTTGCCGCTGGTGTAGGCGAACTGCTGCACCGGGCTGATCGAATGCTTCAGCAACACCTTCTTCCATTGCCCCTGCTGCTGGGTGGTGAAGTCGCCGTAGATGCGCTTGACGCTGGCCAGCCCGTACTTGGCCACTTCCGCCAGCAGGCCCTCGATCACCGAGGCCTGCGCGTTGTCGGCATCGATCAGCACCGCCAGCCGGCGCTGGCCGTCGTCGTGGGCGACGTGGGTACGGGATTTCATGGCATCCCCCGGTCCGGCCAGGAAGATCGGACTCCAATGGCGCGTTGCATGATATTCCTCCCGGTACGGCGACCGCCGTTTGCGGCACGATAAGCCATCGTGGTGAAACCCGTCGCACCCGTCCCTCCCGGAGCCTCCATGCGCCAGATCTTGCTGACGACCGCCTGCCTCGCCGCCGCATTACCAGCCTTCGCCCAAGTTCGGCCGCCGGCCGATCTGCAGCTGCTGGACGCACTGGGAACGGCGCCGTCGGCCGCCAACATCGAGCGCGACGTGCGCACGCTGGTGGGCTTCGGCACCCGCCACACGCTGTCCGACACGGTGTCGACCACGCGCGGGATCGGCACGGCGCGGCGCTGGGTGTTCGACGAGTTCACCCGCATTTCCAAGGCCTGCGGCGGCTGCCTGGAGGTGCGCTACGTCAGCGGCACGGTGCAGGGCGAGCCGCGCATCCCGGGGCCGGTGGAGGTGGTCAGCGTGATCGCAATCCAGCGCGGCAGCGTGGACCCCAACCGCTACGTGATCATGAGCGGCGACATCGACTCGCGGGTCAGCGACGTGATGGACGCCACCTCCGATGCGCCGGGCGCCAACGACAACGCCAGCGGCGTGGCCGGCACGCTGGAAGCGGCGCGGGTGCTGGGCAGGCACCGTTTCGCCGGCTCCATCGTGTACGCGGCGCTGGCCGGCGAGGAGCAGGGCCTGTTCGGCGGCAAGTTCCTCGCCGAGGAGGCCAAGCGACAGGGCTGGCGGATCGAGGCGGTGCTGAACAACGACATGATCGGCAACAGCCGCGGCATCGACGGCGTACACGACAACGTCACCGCGCGGGTGTTCTCCGAAGGCACGCGCGTGAACGAAACCGCGGAGGAAGCACGCGCGCGCCGCTTCACCGGCGGCGAGCTGGATTCGCCCAGCCGCAACCTGGCGCGCTACATCGCGCGGATGGCGGCGCACGTGCCCAACCTTGAAGTGATGATGGTCAACCGGCTGGACCGCTTTGGTCGCGGCGGCCACCACCGCCCGTTCAACGACCTGGGCTATCCGGCGGTGCGGGTGATGGAAACCCACGAGCACTACGACCGCCAGCACCAGGACCTGCGCACGGAGAGTGGTCGCGTGTACGGCGACACCCTCGACGGCGTGGACTTCGCTTATGCGGCCAAGCTCACCGCGCTGGACGTGGTGGCGCTGGCCGGCATGGCCGCCGCGCCGCCGCCGCCAGCGGAGGTGCGTATCGAAGGCGCAGTCAGCGCCGACACCACGTTGAAGTGGAAGCGCCCACCCGCCGCGCAGGCGACCAACCTGGCCGGCTACCGCGTCTACTGGCGCCTGACCACCGAGCCGCAGTGGACGCGAAGCCGCTGGGTCGGCGACGTCGAGTCGGCGACGCTGGACGACGTGGTGATCGACAACTATTTCTTCGGCGTGGCCGCGGTGGCGAAGGATGGCAGCGAAAGCCCGGTGGTGTTCCCCGGCGCGGCCGGCAGCTTCGGCGGGTACTGACGCGGGCATCCGCTATCCTCCGGCAATCGTTCGGGGGATACCGATGGCCCATTCGCAATTCGACCTGCTCCGGCAGCGCCGCTTCCTGCCCTACTTCGTGGTGCAGTCGCTGGGCGCGTTCAACGACAACGTGTACCGGCAGGCGATCATCGGCCTGCTGGCTTACATGGCGGTGGGCAGCAGCCAGATGGGGCTGTACGCGAACCTGGCGCCGGCGATCTTCATCCTGCCCTACTTCCTGTTTTCGGCCACCGCCGGGCAGATCGCGGAGAAGCTGGAGAAGCAGCGGTTGATCGTGATCACCACCACAATGGAGATCGCGGTGATGTCGCTGGCGGCGGTGGGCTTCCTGCTGCAGAGCATGCCGATCCTGCTGGTGGCGCTGTTCGGCACCGGCCTGCAATCCACGCTGTTCGGGCCGGTGAAGTATTCGATCCTGCCGTCGGTGCTCAAGCCGGAGGAGTTGACCGGCGGCAACGGGCTGGTGGAGATGGGCACCTCGCTGTCCATCCTGGTGGGCATGATCTTCGGCGGGCTGATCTTCCAGCTGGCCGGCGAGCGCGGGCCTCAGGTGGCGGCGGTGTCGGTGATCCTGATGGCGATTGCCGGCAACCTGGTGGCGCGGCGCATCCCGAAAGTGGATGCGGGCGATCCGTCGCTTGCGGTGAGCTGGAACATCCTGCGCGAGTCCTGGCGCATCTGGCAGCTGACCCGCCGGCAGCTGGCGGTGCGCAACGCGGTGCTGGGGGTGAGCTGGTTCTGGTTCGTGGGCACGGTGCTGACCGCGCAGCTGCCGGTGTACGCGCAGGCCAACCTCGGCGGCACCCAGAACCTCTACATCTTCGCGCTGGCGCTGTTCTCGGTGGGCGTGGGCATCGGCTCGATGTCGTGCGAGAAGCTGTCCGGGCGCACGGTGGAGATCGGCCTGGTGCCGCTGGGCGCGTTCGGCGTCAGCGCCTTCCTGCTCGACCTTTATTTCGCCCGGCCGGGGCAGGCGCTGGCGCACGGGCTGTCGTTGACGCAGTTCATCCACGCACCGGGCAGCTGGCGGATCATGCTGGACCTGACCGGCATCGGGTTGTTCACCGGCTTCTTCGTGGTGCCGTTGTTCGCGCTGATCCAGAGCCGCACGCCGCGCAACGAGCTGGCGCGGGTGATCTCCGGCATGAACATCCAGAACGCGATGTTCATCGTTGCCGCCGCCGTCATCGGGCTGGCGCTGCAGCGCTTCCTAGGCTGGACCATCCCGCAGGTGTTCCTGGCGCTGGCCATCGCCAACACGCTGGTGGCGGTCTGGATCTTCAGCATCGTCCCCGAATTCTTCATGCGCTTCCTGAGCTGGGTGATGGTGCGCACGCTGTACCGGCTGAAGCTGCACGGCATCGAAAAGCACGTGCCGGACGAGGGCGCGGCGCTGCTGGTCTGCAACCACGTGAGCTACATGGACGCGCTGATCCTGTCAGCCTGCATCCCGCGGCCGGCGCGCTTCGTGATGTATTACCGAATCTTCAATATCCCGGTGATGCGCTGGATCTTCCGCACCGCCAAGGCGATCCCGATCGCCGGCGCACGCGAGAACCCCGAGGTGATGCAGCGCGCGTTCGACGCCGTGGACGCCGCGCTGGCCGAGGGCGAGCTGGTCTGCATCTTCCCGGAGGGCGCGTTGACCGGGGACGGCAACATCGCGCCGTTCAAGTCCGGCGTGGAGAAGATCCTCGAACGCGCCGCGGCGCGCGGCCAGCGCGTGCCGGTGGTGCCGCTGGCGCTGAAGAACATGTGGGGCAGCATGTGGAGCAGGCGCGACGGCAGCATGCATCGCCTGCGCATCCCGCGCCGGCTGCGCGCGCATGTCGAAGTGGTGGCCGGTGCGCCGGTGGACGGCGGCATCGCCACCGCGACGCTGCTGGAGACGCAGGTGCGGGCGCTGCGCGGGGACGCGGCCTGAGCCGCTACCCCGCCCACCCCGCCACCACCACCAGCGCCAGCACCGCCAGCCACAGCACAAGCACGCGCCAGGCCAGCCGCATCGCATCGCGCAGCTCCGGCAGTTCGCCGAACGCCTCCACCAGCGCGGTCGAGGCGGGAATGCCGGCGTCGGTGAAATCGGCCACTTCCTCGGCGATCTCGCAGCGCACGCTGGCACGCGCCGCGCTGGCCAGCAGCCGTCCCTGCAGGCCGAACGCGCCCGGCTCGCGCCAGGCGCCGGCCACGCTGTCGAAGTTGCCCACCAGCGCCAGCGCCAGCGCCATCAGCTGCACCACCGGCCATTCCAGCAGCGCCAGCCAGACGCGCGCGCCGTCCAGCGTGCCGGGCGGCATCGCATCGGCGTCATGCGTGGCGGCCTGCGCGCTCAACCGGTAGAGCAGTGCGCCGAACGGGCCCAGCAGGCAGAACCAGAACAGCACCCCGAACCAGCGCCGCAGCGCATTGGTGAACACCGCCTCGACCAGCGAGCCGCCGTCCAGCCGCGGCGACACCCCGGCAGGCCACAGCGCGGCCGCGGCGGCACGACGGCCGGCCGGATCGGCGGCATCCAGGATGGCTTGCACATCCACGTCCAGATCGCGCGGGCCCCAGCACCAGAACAGCACCGCGATGCCCAGCAGCAGCCCCGGCAGGCCCCACAGCGGGTGATGCAATCCGAACTGCAGCAGCGCCATCGGCAGCAGCGGCACCAGCAGCGCCAGCGCGATGCCGTAAGGTCCGCGCCAGAAGCTGCCGGCCGGGAACTGCGCGTTCAACCACTGCAGCCAGCCGCGGAACCAGCCAAACCGGCGCAGCCCGGCCGCGAACGCAGGCGCCAGGTGCCCGACGGCAAGCGCGACGACGACGGCAAGCAGGGTGGCGGTCATGCCCGCAGTGTAGAGCGTGCGGAGCCGACCGAGCGCGCGCCGGGTCAGCGCGGGGCGCGCGCCGCGTCGTGTTCGTCCAGCCAGCAGCGGATGACGTGGCGGGAGATGGACACCGGCGACGACAGCACGATCCCCTCGCCTTCGCCGTCGGCCTCGCGCCAGTCGCACTCCAGGCCGGCGCGCACCTCGTCGGCGCTGAACCAGCGCGCGTCCTCCAGTTCTTCGCTGGCGCGCGGCACGTCGGGCTCGGCGCGGGCGATGAACCCCAGCATCAGCGAGCCGGGGAAGGGCCACGGCTGCGATGCCAGGTAACGCGCCGTGTGCGCATGCACGCGCACGCCGGTTTCCTCCATCACCTCGCGCGCCACCGTCTGCTCCAGCGTTTCGCCGGGCTCGACGAAACCGGCCACCACCGACCAGCGCCGCGCCGGCCAGCCGGCCTGGCGGCCCAGCAGCAGGCGCTCGCCGTCGGTGATGGCGGCGATCACCGCCTGGTCGGTGCGCGGATAGTGCTCGCTGCCGCAGCCATCGCAATGGCCCAGCCAGCCCGCCCGGCGGTAGCGCAGCGCGCCGCCACAGGCCGCGCAGAAGCGATGGCGCTGGCGCCAGTGCTGCACCGCCCGCGCCTGCGCGAACAGGGTGGCCTGCCAGGCCGGCCACTGGGCGGCGGCGCGGCGCAGGTCGATCCGGCCGGGTGCGTCGATGGCGTGCGCGGCGGCGGCCACCGAAAACCATGCCCGCCCTTCGCGCTGGCCCAGGAATACCGCGTCGTCGCCCGGCCCGCCGGCCAGCGCCGCGCCATCCAGCACCAACGGCTGCGCATCCGCATCGGCCAGCGCAAAGCCGGCTTCGTCCAGCGCGATCAGCCCGGCCCGCGGCCACGCGGCCGCCAGCGCGGCCGGGTCATCGCGCAGATGGTCGGCGCGGTCCAGCGCGCCATCGACGAACGCGAACGGCGATGCGGGCCGCATCCCCCCGCCGCTCACACGGTGAAGCTGCTGCCGCAGCCGCAGGTGGTCTTGGCGTTGGGGTTGCGGATCACGAACTGCGCGCCGGCCAGCGACTCGCTGTAGTCGACCTCGGCGCCGGCCAGGTATTGCAGGCTGAGCGGATCGACCAGCAAGGTGGCGCCGTCGGTGACGATGACGATGTCGTCCTCGTTGCGGCCCTCGTCGAATTCGAAGCCGTACTGGAAGCCGGAGCAGCCGCCGCCCTGGATGTAGGCGCGCAGGCTCAGCGAAGCATTGCCCTCTTCGGCCACCAGTTCGCGCACCTTGGCGGCGGCGGCGGCGGTGAAGCGCAGCGGCGCCGGGGGCAGGGACGGCGCGGCCTGGTCGAGTACGGCGATTTCCATGTGCCCAGCATGGGGCGCGCCGGCCGCCGATTCAACCTCCGGCCGGGGCGGTGGCGGCGCTCCAGGTGAACGACTGCTCCACCGGCGCGCCCGAGGCCGGCAGCAGCCGCACCACCACCCGCACCGGGCGGATCCCGCGCGGCAGCACGATGTCGCCCTCGACCTGCTGGAGATAGCGGAACGAATACGCGACGCCGGGCGCGCCGGCCTGCTGGCGCAGCACGTTCCAGTCCAGCCGGCGCATGCTGCCGCCGTCGGTGGCTTCCAGCGCCAGCTGCAGGCGGCCGCTGCTGACCGCGCCGCGGTTGAGGTTCTGGGTCAGGGTGGCGACGAAGTGCCACAGCTGCGGGTCGCGCTGCGGCGCCAGCTTCAGCTCGTGCACCGACAGCCCGCGGCGCTGCCCGGTGGCGCCGACGAAGCGTTCGTAGAAGGCCACGTCGGCGCGCAGGCCGGCGATTTCCTCGTCGCGCTCGGCCAGGGTGGCCTGCAGGTCGGCATTGGCCTGGCGGCTGATCTGGTCGGAACGCGCAAGGATCGCGTTGCGCTGCTCCAGCGCCTCGATCCGGCGGGCCTGCTGGTGCAGCTGCTCGCGGGCGTTGGCGGGCGTCGGCGCGAACGTGCGCCAGGCCCCCCACAGGCCCAGCAGCAGCGCCGCGGCCACCAGCGCCGCCAGCGCTGCGCGCGGATGGCCGGCACCGGACTTGCGCGGCAAGGGCGTTGGCGTCGCCATCGCGGTGATATCGCATCCGCGCCGCGCCTGCGTCAAGCCGGCGCCGCGTATAGACTGCCCCCATCGCAAGCCTGACCGGATATCCGCACGCATGGAGACGGCCCACGTATTCGCGATCGGGGTACTGCTGGCCTGGCTGGCCGGCATCCGCGCGTACCTGACCGTGTTCGGGGTCGGCCTGGCCGGGCTGCTGGGCTGGCTGGACCTGCCGCCGGCATTGCAGGTGGCGCAGTCGCCGTGGGTACTGGGCACCGCCGGCACCCTGGCCGTGGCCGAGTTCCTGGCCGACAAGATCCCCGGCGTGGATTCCACCTGGGACCTGCTGCAGACCCTGATGCGGATCCCCGCCGGCGCGTTCCTGGCGGCGGCCACGCTGTCGCCGGACGGCGAGCTGGGCGCCGGGATGCTGGCCACCGGCGCCGGCGTGGCGCTGGCGAGCCACGTACTGAAGGCGGGGACGCGCGCCGTGCTGAACGGCTCGCCGGAACCTTTCAGCAACTGGATCACCTCGGTGTCCGAGGACGCGCTGGTGATCGGCGCGCTGGCGCTGGCCTTCAGCCATCCGTGGCTGGCGCTGGGGCTGGCGGTCAGCCTGAGCATCGGGCTGGCCGCGCTGGTCTGGTGGCTGTGCCGGAAAGTGCTGCGGGGAATGGCGCGGCTGCGCGATGCCGCGTTCGCGCCGCGCTCCGGCCGCCCGTAGTACCGTTTTGCGTCAGATGTCACACTGCGGGCGTGTTCCACGCCGCCATCCATGTTTGAGAGGAGATCCATGAAGTTGTTCGCCACGGACGCCGCGCCGGCCCTTTCCCGATCGCGCGCCCCCCTGTCGGTCCGCACCGCGGACGCCGGGATCCCCGCATGAGCGCGCATGGCGAGGCTGGCGCGGACGCGGCGCCGTTCCGCGTGCTGATCGTCGAGGATGACCGCAGCCAGGCCATCTTCGCCGAGGCGATCCTGCGCGGCGCCGGCATGCAGGCGGAGGTTGTGGCGATGCCGGAACGGATGATGGAGGCGATGGAGCGCTTCGATCCCGACCTGGTGCTGATGGACCTGCACATCCCCGGCTCCAGCGGTACCGCGCTGACCGCGCAGATCCGCGAGCATCCGCGCTTCGAACACACCCCGGTGGTGTTCCTGACCGGCGACCAGGACCCGGAGCGGCAGGTCGAAGCGTTGGAGCACGGCGGCGACGACTACCTGCTCAAGCCGGTGCGCCCGCGCCACCTGATCGCGGCGGTGCAGAGCCGGGTCAAGCGCGCCCGCGCGCTGGCCAGCAGCCGCATGGCCAGGATGGACGACGACCGCCATCCGGTCACCGGCCTGTACACCCGCCCGGCCCTGATGAAGACGCTGGCCGCGCAGCTGGCCCAGCACACCCCCGGCGGCGCCCTGCTGGTGGAGATGGGCAACGCCGCGGCGCTGCGCAAGCACTACGGCTACGCCGCGTTCGAGAACCTCATCAACGACGCTGGCCGCTACCTCGGCAGCCTGGCGGAAGAGCACATCACCGCCCGCCTGAGCGACAACGCGTTCCTGGTGGTGGTGCGCGGCCTCGACCGCGGCGCGCTCGACGCCTGTGCGCGCAGCCTGCGCGACGGCGTGGGCTACCACGATTTCCAGACCGACGGCGACACCCTCCGGCTGCGCTGCACCATCGGTTACACCAGCTTCGAACACGGCTTCACCGATGCCGGCGCGGTGCTGGCGGCCTGCGAGGAGGCCGCCCGCGAAGCGCAGGGCTCGCCGATCGGCCTGGCCACCTACGTGCCGCCGGATACCGCGGTCTCCAGCGACCTGGCCGACGAGCTGCGCGCCGCGCTGGCGTCCGGCAGCGACGCGCTCTACCTGGCGTTCCAGCCGGTGGTGGCGGTGGCCGGCGGCGACGACGCCCAGTTCCAGGTGCTGGTGCGCATGCACGGCCCCGACGGCAGCGTGCGCCGCGCCGGCGAGTTCCTGTCGGTCGCGCAGTCCGCCGGGCTGATGCCGCAGCTGGACCGCTGGGTGATGGAGCAGGCGCTGGCGCTGCTGCAGAAGCGGCGCGCGGAGAGCCGGCCGATGCGCCTGTTCGTCTCGCAGTCGCCGGGTACGCTGGCGCAGGACAGCTACGTGGGCTGGCTGCTGCAGGCGCTGGAGCGCCACAACGTCGATCCGTCCTCGCTGGTCATCGACCTGCGCCTGGACGACGCGGTGGTGCACGTGGTGCTGCTGCACCAGTTCTGCGAGCAGCTGGTGCCGGCCGGGGTGCAGTTCTGCCTCAGCCAGTTCCGCCGCGGCGAGGACGCCAACCAGCTGCTGCAGGATCTGCCGCTGGGCTACCTGCGCCTGTCCGCCGACTTCGCCCAGCAGCCGCTGCCGCCGGAGCTGCACGACGAGATGCGCGAGGTGATCGAGCGCGCGCACCGGCTCGGCCTGCAGGTGATCGGGCAGGCGGTGGAGGATCCGCAGGCAGCTGCCGCGCTGTGGGTGGGTGGCATTGATTTCATCCAGGGCAACCTGGTGCAGCGCCCGGACCAGGCGCTGGACTTCGATTTCAGGAGCGCGACCTTGTGAGCCTCGACGACGCCCGTGGCCTAAGCCTGTTGACCGCCCGCTGGCTCGCCCTGGGCGCGGCTGGCGGTGCGTCGCTGGCACTGGTGGTTGAGCGTTTCGGGGTGCAAGGCCCGTGGCAGATCATCGCCCTCGTGCTCGCGCTGCTGGCGCTGTTCGCCACCATCACCATGGCCTTCGCGGTCCGCCTGCGCGAACAGCAGCTGGCGCAGCAGGCACAACAGGGCAAGCGCAGCACCGAAGCGATCAGCGAGCTGCAGCGCGAGATCGACCGCCACACCCAGCTCGAGGCGGAGCTGACCCGCGCCAAGCAGGCGGCCGAATCGGCGGTGATGGCCAAGGGCGAGTTCCTCGCCACCATGAGCCACGAAATCCGCACGCCGCTGAACGGCATCATCCCCATGCTCGACCTGCTCTCCAGTTCGCGGCTGGCGCTGGACCAGCAGGAGATCCTGAAGACCGCCACCGCCTCGGCGCAGCAGCTGCTGCGGATCGTCGACGACATCCTCGACTACTCGAAGCTGGAAGCGGACCGGCTGGAGCTGGAAACCACCGGCTTCAACCTGCGCGAGCTGCTGCACAGCGTGATCACCCTGATGGAGCGCCCGGCCGAGGCCAAGGGCCTGCACCTGACCCTGTTCATCGATCCGTCTGTGCGGCTGCCGGTGCGCGGCGACCCGGTGCGGCTGCGCCAGATCCTCAGCAACCTGATCAGCAACGCGATCAAGTTCACCGAGCGCGGCAGCGTCACCGTCAACGTGCGCCGGACCGGCGAAACCGCCGCCCAGCACCAGCTGCGCTTCGAAGTCCAGGACACCGGCATCGGCATCGACGCGGCCACCCGCGAGCGGCTGTTCCAGCCGTTCAGCCAGGCCGACGCCTCGACCACCCGCCTGTACGGCGGCACCGGCCTGGGGCTGGTGATCTCGCAGCGGATCGTCGCGCTGATGGGCGGACGGATCGGGGTGGAATCGCAGCCCGGCATGGGCTCGACCTTCTGGTTCGAAGTCCCGCTGCTGAAGGTGCAGGGCGATATGCCCACCCAGCAGGAAGACCTGCACGGCGGCCGCATCCTGCTGATCACCACCGACCAGCGGCTGCGCATGCGGCTGACCATGCTGCTGCCCAACTGGGGCCTGCGCGTGACCACGGTTGAGAACACCCACGACGCGCTGGAGCGGCTGCGCCAGGCGCGCGCGCAGGGCGAGCCGTGGTCCTACTCGGTGGTGCTGGCGGACCTGTCCAGCATCCGCAGCACCGCGCTGTCGCTGGCCCGCAACATGGAGCGTCGCTCCCAGTTCGGCGACGCCCGCCTGGTCTACCTGCGCGGCGACGAGGTCACCTCGCTGGACCTGCCGCTGTCGGCCACGATCATTCCCCGAAACGTCGAAGACGCCGACCTGCGCGCGGCGCTGTCGGCCTCCGGGGTGTCGTGGTCGCATCACGATCCGCATCCGGCGCCAGCGCCGCGGGCACCCCGCGCGATGCCGCAGCGCAAGACCCGCGTGCTGCTGGTGGAGGACAACCCGGTCAACCTGATGGTGGCGCAGCGGCTGCTGCAGGTGCTGGGCGTGGACTGCGACGCCGCCGGCAACGGCCAGGCCGCGCTGGAGAAGCTCGACGACGGCGACTACGACCTGGTGCTGATGGACTGCCAGATGCCGGTGCTGGACGGCTATGCCGCCACCCGCCGCTGGCGCGAGATCGAGCAGGAGCGCAACCTGGAGCGCCGCCTGCCGATCGTGGCGATGACCGCCAACGCGATGGCCGGCGACCGCCAGAAGTGCCTGGACGCCGGCATGGACGACTATCTGGCCAAGCCGGTGACGCGCGCCGAGCTGGAACAATGCGTGGCGCGCTGGAAGAGCTCCAACCTGGCGGTGCCGGACAGCCTGCCGCCTGCGGCGCAGATGGCCGAGCGGTCGCCGCCGGTGCTGGACAGCGGCGTGCTGGGCGAACTGCGTGAAGTGCTGGGCCCGGAGGTGGACCGCATCGTCACCGTCTACCTGGAGGACGCGCCGCGCCTGATCGCCCAGCTGGAGCGGGCGGTCGCCAGCAACGATCCGATCGCGCTGCGGGTAGCCGCGCACACCCTCAAGTCCTCCAGCGCCAACGTCGGCGCCACCACCCTGTCCGAGGCCGCGCGCGACCTCGAGCACGGCGCCCGCGACGGCACCCTGGCCAATCCCGGCAACGCGGTGGCGCGGATCGTCGGCGAGTTCGCGCAGGTACGGGCGGCCCTGCAGGCCACGCTGCCGCGCTGAGCGGCAATCCGGCTTGCCGCAAGGCGGCGGCAAGCCGGCGGCGTCGCGCTCAGCTGCGGTCGAGTTGCTGCGCCAGGTAGTTCTGTTCGCCCAGGCGTTCGACCAGCGAGAGCTGCGTCTCGATCCAGTCGATGTGCTCCTCCTCGGAATCGAGGATGTCGGCGAACAGCTGGCGGCTGACGTAGTCGGCCACGGTTTCGCAATAGGCGATCGCCTCGCGCAGCAGCGGCACCGCCTCCAGCTCCAGCGCCAGGTCGCAGCGCAGGATCTCCAGCGGCGTCTCGCCGATGCGGATCTTGCCCAGCGCCTGGAAATTGGGCAGGCCGTCGAGGAACAGGATGCGCTCGGACAGCGCATCGGCATGTTTCATCTCGTCGATGGACTCGTGGTGCTCGTGCTCGGCCAGCGCCTTCAGGCCCCAGTTCTTCAGCATCTTGGCGTGCAGGAAGTACTGGTTGATCGCGGTCAGCTCGTTGTAGAGCGCCTTGTTCAGATAACCGATGACCTTGGCATCGCCCTTCATGGCCGCCCTCCTGCGTGGAAAGACGACAATGTAGCGCCTGCGGCGGCGCCAGGGGCGGAACGCGAATCGTCTGCGTTGCCGGGGGCCCCGGTTGGGCGCCGGTGGCCTCAGGCCGCGCGGGCCAGCACCGGCAGCGGCAATGCGCGGCGCGCGCGCGCCTCGTCGATCAGCTCGGCCACCAGCCCAAGGCAGGAGCCGCAGCTGGCGCCCGCGCCGGTCCGCATGGTCATTTCGGACACGCTGTCGCAGCCGGCCTCGGCCGCTTCGCGGATCTGCCGATCCGTCACCCCGTTGCAGATACAGACGTACATCGCGCGCCACCGGTGGGAGCAATGGCGCGATTCAATATCATTTGCGAATGATTGTCAATTAATAAACCGGCGGGCGCTACCGGCGTTCAGCCCCGGTAGCGGCAGCCGGAGGTGCAGGTTTCATGCACCACCACTTCCGACAGCAGCGGCACCCGCGGCTTCATCCGCGCCCAGATCCACTGCGCCAGGCGTTCGCTGGTGGGGTTTTCCAGCCCCTCGATGTCGTTGAGGTAGTGGTGGTCCAGCTGATCGTACAGCGGCATGAATGCCGCCTTGAGCTCGGCGAAGTCCATCACCCAGCCGGTGTGGGGATCGGGCTCGCCTTCGACATGCAGCTCGATCCGGAAAGAATGCCCGTGCAGGCGCGCGCACTTGTGCCCGTCCGGCACGTTCGGCAACCGGTGCGCGGCCTCGAGGGTGAAGCTCTTGAAAATTTCCATGCCGCCATTCTATGCGGTCGGGGCGGAAACCCCGCCCGCAAGGGCGCTTCCCATCCGCGGCCGGGGCGGATGCCGCTGCCGCAAAAAAACGGTTCTTCTCCCAACTGAGGGGAGAGGCGCACGGCCGACCGGGCAGACTTGCTGATGTCTAAGGCAACAAACTGGGGCC
>NZ_JAXOFT010000022.1:0-34138 GCF_036409385.1 Thermomonas sp. LB-4
CTTCTTCCTCAAGATCCGCGCCGCATTCCCCGGAGTTGGGAGATGAACCGAAAAATACCCACCCATCAATGAGAACAATTCTCATTGATATCTTATAATGCCTGTGTCGCCTCTCCCGAGAACCCGCCCGGTGCCCGCTATTTCCCCCGTGTCCACCCGGCAGCAACGCCGCGGCTACTGGCTGCGCACCCTGCATCAGTGGCACTGGATCAGCGCGGCGACCTGCCTGGTCGGCATGCTGCTGTTCGCGGTCACGGGCATCACGCTCAACCACGCGGCCCAACTTGAAGCCAAGCCGCAGGTCACCCACGTCAACGACACCCTGCCCGCCACGCTGTTGAAGACGCTGCCGGCGCGCAGCGAAGGCAATGCACCACTACCCGCGCGGCTGGACGACTGGCTGCGCGAGAAGCACGGCCTGGTCACCGCCGGGCGCGAGGCGGAATGGTCGGAGGACGAGATCTACCTGTCGATGCCCGGCCCCGGCCGCGACGCCTGGCTCAGCATCCAGAAGGCCGACGGCGCGCTGGAGTACGAGCGCACCACGCGCGGCACCCTGGCCTGGCTGAACGACCTGCACAAGGGCCGCAACACGGGTACCGCCTGGGCGTGGTTCATCGACATCTTCGCCCTGGCCTGCATCGTGTTCACCCTCACCGGCCTGTGCCTGCTCTGGCTGCATGGCCGCCAACGTCGCGCCACCTGGCCGCTGGTGGCACTGGGCCTGTTGCTGCCGCTGTTGCTGGCCCTTCTTTTCATCCACTGATCCGACCACAAGGCGAATCCCATGCGCGTCACCGTTTCCCTCGCCCTCGGCAGCCTGCTCGTCGTCCCGGCGGCAGCGCAGGCCGCCGACCTGTCGCTGAACATCGAGATCCCGCGCATCAACGCGGCCGAATACCACCGCCCCTACGTC
Source organism: Thermomonas sp. LB-4 (assembly GCF_036409385.1). Taxonomy (NCBI): domain Bacteria; kingdom Pseudomonadati; phylum Pseudomonadota; class Gammaproteobacteria; order Lysobacterales; family Lysobacteraceae; genus Thermomonas; species Thermomonas sp. LB-4. Next base: position 917 of record NZ_JAXOFT010000022.1, read on the forward strand.
GCGGCCTGGGTGGAGGGCGCGGATGGCAAAGCCGTCGCCGACCTCGCGGTCTGGTACCAGGACAAGGACACCAAGGAAGGCCACGGCACCAAGTGGCTGCCCGACCTGCGCCAGTGGTGGCGCAAGAGCGGCCGCACGTTGAAGGTGCCGGTCGATGGCATCACCGGCCCGACCCGGCCGGTCGGCAAGCACGCGCTGAGCCTGGATGAAAAACATCCCGCGCTGGCGAAACTGGCACCCGGCAACTACACGCTGGTGGTGGAAGCCGTGCGCGAAGTCGGCGGCCGCGAGCTGTTGAAGATCCCCTTCGATTGGAAGGGCAAGCCCTCCAGCGGCAGCGCGCAGGGCAAGACCGAGCTGGGCAAGGTCACGCTGTCCGCCAAGCCCTGACGCTCCAAAGCCCTCCCCTTCAAGGGGAGGGAGAACAGCCTTCCATTCCGACCTCGGAGAACTCCCATGAAGCGTTCCACCCTTGCCCTCGCCGCCGCCCTCTGCCTGCTGCCGCTGTCCGCGGTCGCGCACAAGCAATGGCTGGTGCCCTCCGCCACCGTGGTCGCCGGCACCGATCCGTGGATCACCATCGACGCCGCCGTATCGAACCAGCTGTACTACCCGGATCACGTGGCGATGCGGCTGGACAGCATCGCCATTACCGCGCCGGACGGCAGCGTGTCGAAGCCGCAGAACCCGGCCACCGGCAAGTACCGCAGCGTGTTCGACGTGCAGCTGGCGCAGCAAGGCACCTACCGCATCGCCAACCTCAGCGGCGGCGTGTCGGCGCGCTGGGACACCCCGGAAAGCCTGGCCGCGGCCAAGGCGGCGAAGGACGGCAAGGCGCCTGCGGACGGCGCCGCGCGCGGCGGCTTCCTGCGCAATGCCACGCCGGAGGATCTCGCCAACAAGATCCCGAAGAACGCACTGAACGTACAGGTCACCGAAGGCGTCGGCCGCGTCGAAACCTTCGTCACCCACGGCGCACCCAGCGCCATCGCGGCTACCGGCAAGGGGCTGGAACTCGCGCCGGTCACCCATCCGAACGACCTGTTCGCCGGCGAGGAAGCCACCTTCAAGCTGCTGGTGGATGGCAAGCCGGCCGCCGGCCTGGAAATCGAGATCATCCGCGGCGGCACCCGCTACCGCAATGCACAGGACGAGCTCAAGGTCACCACCGCCGCTGACGGCAGCTTCAAGGTCACCTGGCCGGACGCCGGCATGTACTGGCTGGAAGCCTCCACCACCGACGCCAGGACCAGCGTGCCGCAGGCCAAGCAGCGCCGCCTGATGTACGTGGCCACGCTGGAAGTGCTGCCGCAGTGATCCCTGCTTTTCCTTCTCCCTCCGGGAGAAGGTGCCCGCAGGGCGGATGAGGGTGCGGCGATACGTTGAACAATCCCGTGCTCCGCACCCTCACCCCACCCCCTCTCCCCACGGGAGAGGGGCTTCACCCCACGATCCGATGACTGCATCTCCTCCCCCCACCCTCGCCCTGCACACCCTCGGTGGCGACACCATGGGCACCTTGTGGAGCGTGCGGCTGGCCGCCGCGCGCGAGGCTGACCTGCGCGGGCTGCACGCCGGCATCGAAACGCGGCTGGCGCTGGTGGTGCGACAGATGAGTACCTGGGAAACCGACTCCGACATCAGCCGCTACAACCGCGCCGAGGCCGGCCAGTGGCTGCCGGTTCCGCCCGAGTTCGCACAGGTGCTGGCCGGTGCACTGGCCATCGCCGAGGCCAGCGAGGGGGCGTTCGACCCCAGCGTCGGCACGCTGGTCGGCCTCTGGGGATTCGGCCCGAACTCGCACGCCGGCGTCCCCGATGCCGAGGCGCTACGCGATGCCCGCAAGCACGCCGGCTGGCGGCGCATCGGCCTCGACCGCGACGCCCTCCGCGTCCTGCAGCCCGGCGACGTGCAGCTGGATCTTTCCGCCATCGCCAAAGGCTATGCGGTGGACCTGGTGGCGGCGTATCTGCGCGAAGCCGGTATCGGCAGCGCGCTGGTCGAAGTGGGCGGGGAACTCGCCGGCTTCGGCCGCAAACCGGACGGCGAGCCATGGCGGGTGCTGGTCGAAGCCGGCCCCGAAGAAGACGACCATCGCCTGGACGCGCGCGTGCTCGACCTCGATGGCATCGCCGTTGCCACCTCGGGCGATCGCTGGCACCACTACACCCGCAATGGCCGCCGGTATACCCACACCATCGATCCGCGCAGCGGCGCGCCGGTGGCGCATGCACCCGCCGCGGTCAGCGTGATCGCCAGCGACGCCATGCATGCCGACGGTTGGGCCACCGCGCTTGGCGTGCTCGGTACCGACGCCGGCCACGCGCTGGCGCTGCGGCTGGGGCTGGCCGCACGCTTCCTTTGGCGCGACGACGACGGTATGCAAGAGCGCATGACCGACACCTTCCGCGCGCATCTGGCCGCATGAACGGCGTGCCCCCACCCTGGCGCTCTCGCATCGGCAACACGCTGGTGCTGCTGGCATTGGCCGGGTTGGCCATCTGGCTGCCGGGCCTGCAGGGCTCGCCCTGGCCCGCGCTTACGCCGCTGGCACAGCCGCGCTGGATCGCCGGCATCGCCATCCTGCTCTGGCTGCTGCTGTGCCTCGGATTCACCCGGCACGGGCGCAGGCCGCACGCACCTGCGCCATCCATTGCTGCGGCCGCATCGGCATGGCACGTGATCCACGCCAGCCAGACCGGCTTCGCCCTGGAGCTTGCGCAGCGCACGGCAGATAGCCTGCGCGCAGCCGGATGCGATGCGCATCTGCACGACATCGCCAGGCTTGATCCGCGCGGCCTGCGGGGCACCCGCTGCCTGTTCATCGCCAGCACCACCGGCGAAGGCGACCCGCCGGATGGCGCGCTGGGATTTGCGGGTGACGCGATGGCCACGGCCATCGATCTGCACGGCAGCCGCTACGCGGTGCTGGCGCTGGGCGACCGCGGCTACACGCAGTTCTGCGCCTTCGGCCATCAGCTCGATGCCTGGCTGCGTGATAGTGGCGCACAACCGCTGTTCGACCTCGTCGAAGTGGACAATGCCGACCCCGCCGCACTGCGCCACTGGCAACACCAGCTCGGCGTACTCATCGGCCAGACCGACCAGCCCGACTGGAGTCGTCCGCAGTATCAGGCGTGGACGCTGGCCACGCGTCGCCTGCTCAACCCGGGCAGCGTCGGTGGCCCCGCCTTCCATTTGGAGCTGCTGCCACCCTCCGCAACCGACGTCTCGTGGCAGGCCGGGGACATCGCCGAAATCGGCCCGCGCAATCCGCCGCAAGCCGTCGATGCGTTCCTGTCGGCCGCCGGCCTGCCCGCAACAGCCATCGTGGAATGGCAGGACCAGCACATGCCGCTGGCCGAAGCGCTGGCGCGCGCCCATCTGCCGGATCCCGATGCAGCGCGAAGCGGAGATGCCAAGGCGCTAGCGGCCACCCTGAAACCGCTGCCGCACCGCGAATATTCCATTGCGTCGATCCCCGCCGATGGTCGGCTGGAACTGCTGGTACGCCTGATGCAGCGCGATGACGGCACGCCCGGCCTGGGCAGCGGCTGGCTGTGCGCGCATGCCGGCATCGGCGACAACATCGACCTGCGCATCCGCGCCAACCCCAACTTCCATGCGCCCGATGCGTCGCAGCCGCTGATCCTGATCGGCAACGGCACCGGCCTTGCCGGCCTGCGGGCGCACCTGAAAGCTCGTGTACGCATGGGCGCGCACCGCAACTGGCTGCTGTTCGGCGAACGCAGCGCGGCCCATGACGGCTTCCATGCCGAGGAACTCGAGGCATTGCTGGAAGCGGGAAAGCTGACGCAACTCGACCGCGTTTTCTCGCGCGATGGCGGCCCGCATCGTTACGTGCAGGAACTGCTGCACGCCAATGCCCCACGCCTGCGGGAATGGTTGGACGATGGCGGCACGATCCTGGTCAGTGGCAGCCTGCAGGGCATGGCATCGGGCGTGGACGTGGCGTTGACCGAACTTTTGGGGACGGAAGCGGTATCCCGCCTGCGTCAATGCGGACGCTACCGGCGCGACGTGTATTGAAGTGCCGGCCTGGCCAGCCCTCGCGCCGCTGTCCGGTTGCGCAGGCAGCGGCGCCCGGGCCGCTTGGGCAAGGCATGAAACCAAGCCGTCATACCCTGCGGCGGCGAAGCGCAAGCAAGAGGCTGCGACCAGCAGGGAACAGAAAAAGAGGTGCGGCACATCCCTGTGCCGCAGCGACGTCAATTCCTTTGACGCCGCCTTTGACCTTGAAAGTCCCCAGGGGATGAGGGTTGATCAAAGCCGCCTGGCTTTGATCAGACCTCGCCCTGCTCTACAACCCGCGCCAGCAGGAGTTCGCCGGCCCCATCCAGCGCAAACCGTGTGCGTACACGATGGCCGCGAAGGATCGCGGTGTCGCCAGGCGCCATGACGCCGGGCCCGGCTTGACCGGGAAAATGCGCCTGCCCGGCCAGCAGATGCGCCACCCAGGTTTACCCCGGGTCGGCAAACAGCACCATCGCCCCGGCCAGCGGCCGCCGCCAGAGCTGGACGTCGGCATGACCGCGCTTCCACATCAGGTTGAAGTCACGGCTGGGGCCGTCGACCAGTTGTCCCACCAGCGGGCGCTCGCCGGCGAACCGCTGCATCCCGCAAGGCGGCAACAGATCGCGCACTTCGCCATCGTCGAAACGCAGGCGCATGCCCTCGCCTTCCAGCAGCACCAGCGCGCGCTCCACGCCCGGAAATGTCGAAAAGGGGGCGTCGGTTTCCACTTCCGCGAGAGACACCCGCCAATTCCAGTCGTCGGCATCCGGGCACCGGAAGACTTCCGAGGTCCACCCCGCACCGTTCTTCCAGCGCATGCGCCGGTAGTCCTGCGCGCGCAGGACCGTGGTTGCCGGCGCCGTCGCCATTCCCGTCATCGCCGCAGTATCGCCGGCCAGCGAAGGGCCGACGACGACGCGTTCTGCATTCATCGGCGCACGACCCGCTGCGGCGCCACCTTCCGGATCGGGACATTCGCAGTCTTCGGCGCAACCCGCGGCGCGCCCACCACGATCCGGTCGCGATTCCTCTCCACGGTCTTCAACCCTATGCCCTTGACCAGCGCCAGCTGCTCGGCGCTGCGGAACGCGCCATTGGACTTGCGGTAGTCGACGATCGCCTGGGCCTTGGCAGGACCGACGTTCACCAACACGCGGTCGATGGTGCCGGCATCGGCGGTATTGATGTTGACGGTCTCGCCGGCAATGGCGGCGCCAGCAAAGGCGAAGCACAGGACCAGCGGGGCAAGCAGATTGGTCAGCGACTTGATGTTCATGGCGTGGTTCCTCCGGTTGGGATCTGGGCCGGGCCACGTTGCGTGATCCGGTGCCTGCAGATTGCCCACCGCGACAGGGACAGCCTATCGGCCGCCGTCCCGGCGCGCGTCGGGATTACCACCCGGTTCTGGGTAGGAAAAGTCTGATCCGATGCGCCTGCGACGTCGCCACGGGGGATGCTTTTTCGCGCGGCGCTACAATGGCCCCTTCAGATCAATGCCCGGAGACAGGCACGCCATGCACACCGCCCCCTTCGACGCCAACCGGATCCGCGACTTCGTCGGGGCCAAGTGGGATGCCGAAATCGTCCCGCAGCTGGTCGACTACATCCGCATCCCCAACAAGTCGCCGATGTTCGACGCCGACTGGGTGCAGAACGGCCACATGGATCGCGCGGTGGCGCTGATGGAGGCCTGGGCGAAGGCGCAGGCCATCCCCGGCATGCAGCTGGAAGTGGTGCGGCTGGAAGGCCGCACGCCGCTGATCTTCATCGACATCCCCGCCGCCAACGGCGGCCGCAACGACGACTGCGTGCTGCTCTACGGCCATCTCGACAAGCAGCCGGAAATGACCGGCTGGGACGAGGGCAAGGGCCCGTGGGAGCCGGTGCTGGAGGGCGACCGCCTGTACGGCCGCGGCGGTGCCGACGACGGTTACGCGATCTTCGGCTCGCTGACCGCGGTGATGGCGCTGCAGGCGCAGGGCGTGGCCCATGCGCGCTGCGTGGTGCTGATCGAGGCCTGCGAGGAGTCCGGCAGCTACGACCTGCCCTTCTACGTGGACCACCTGGCCGAGCGCATCGGCAAGCCCTCGCTGGTGGTGTGTCTGGACTCCGGCTGCGGCAATTACGAACAGCTGTGGTGCACCACCTCGCTGCGCGGCCTGGCCGGCGGCAACCTCACGGTCAAGGTGCTCAGCGAAGGCGTGCATTCGGGCGATGCGTCAGGCATCGTGCCGTCGAGCTTCCGCATCATCCGCGACCTGCTCTCCCGCATCGAGGACGAGGACACCGGCCGCGTGCTGATCGAGGGCATGCACGTGGACATCCCGGCCGAGCGCCGCGCGCAGGCCGCCAAGGTGGCCGAAGTGCTGGGCGACGAGGTGTTCGACAAGTTCCCGTTCCTGCCGGGCATGACGCCGATGGGCAGTGACCGTACGGAACTGGTGCTCAACCGCACCTGGCGGCCGGCGCTGTCCATCACCGGCGTGGACGGCATTCCCCCGCTGGCCTCGGCCGGCAACGTGCTGCGCCCGCACACCGCACTGAAACTCAGCCTGCGCCTGCCCCCCACCCTCGACGGCAAGCGCGGCGGTGAACTGCTGCAGGAAGCCCTGCTGAAGGACCCGCCCTACGGCGCAGAGGTCAGCCTGAAGCTGGAAAAGGCGAGCACCGGCTGGAACGCGCCGGCGCTGGCCCCGTGGCTGGAAGCGGCCATCGACCAGTCCAGCCAGGAGTTCTTCGGCAAGCCCGCCATGTACATGGGCGAAGGCGGCACCATCCCCTTCATGGGCATGCTGGGCGAGAAGTTCCCCGGCGCGCAGTTCATGATCACCGGCGTGCTGGGTCCGCATTCCAACGCCCACGGCCCCAACGAGTTCCTGCACATCCCGATGGGCAAGGCGGTAACCGCCTGCGTGGCCCGCGTGATGGCGGAGCACAATGCGGCCAGCCTGCGGGGGGAGACCACGGGCGTGGGGGCGGCGGCCGGCAATTCTTATGCGGATACGCCGGGCGGGTGCTGCTGAAGCGGGCAGACCACACTGAATCCGCTCACATGTGCGGGCGCTATCAAATGCCATTATAATGACCATTGTCATTCCAATGAATGGACAATGGATAAAATAATGTCTATTGCGCTAGCCACCCCCGCGGAAATCCTGCGCGCACTCGGTCAGCGCTTGCGCGCACAGCGCCTTGCCCAGGAACTGGCACAACGCGATCTTGCGCAGATGGCAGGGCTGTCGCTGGGAGCCGTGCGTAAATTGGAGCAGGACGGGCAATCGTCGCTGGACACCCTTGTCCGCGTCACCCAAGCACTGGGGCTGACGGAGGAACTGGAACCTCTGTTCAAGCTCAGACGCCATTCCATTGCCCAGATGGAACAGGCTGCCGCCACCCACCAGCGGCAGCGCGCTCCGAAGCGGAGCACGCCATGAAATCACTGGCCGTGCACTACTGCGGCTGGGGCGAGGACTGGCCGCTTGGCCGCTTGGCGGATGACGGCAAAACCCTGTTGTTTGAATATTCGCCGGAGGCCCTAGCTCAAGGGCTGGAGCTTTCGCCCCTGCGCCTGAAGCTGCAGGCAGCAGCTTACGGCGGCTTCCCTTCTTTCCAGCACCGCCTGCCCGGCCTGATCGCCGACAGCCTGCCCGATGGCTGGGGCATGCTGCTGATGGATCGCTTGTTTCGTCAGCAGGGCATCCGCCATCCCGGCCCGCTGGATCGCCTGGCCTTCATCGGCGACCGCGCGATGGGCGCGCTGCGCTTCGTGCCAGCCCAGGACATCGACGCCCCGGAGCCGGACTGGACGCTGCTGGCATTGGCACAGGAAAGTGCCCGCGCCCTGGCCGGCGATGCGGGCGTCGCCCTGCGCGAACTGGCGCTGACCGGGGGCTCCCCGCAGGGCGCACGCCCCAAGGCGCTGGTGCACTACGACGCGGCCTCGGGCCATGTCAGCACACGATCCGACGGCTTGGGCACGCCGTGGCTGGTGAAGTTTCCGACGCAGGACGAGCACAAGGAAGTTTGCGCCATCGAGCAGCTCTACGCCGAGCTTGCGCGCGACTGCGGGCTGGAAATGCCCGCAAGCGCGCTGTTCGACCTGTCGCCGGAATCAGCAGCCTTTGGCGTGGCGAGGTTCGACCGCGAACAAGGCCAGCGCGTCCCCGTGCACAGCCTGGCAGGACTGCTCCAGATCGATTTCCGGCTTCCGGGCGCGACCGACTACACCACCTTCCTGCGCGCCACCCGTCTGCTGACCCGCGACCAGCGCGAAGTGGACAAGGCGTTTGCCCGCGCCGTCTTCAACGTGCTGTTCCACAACCGCGACGACCACCCGAAAAACTTCGGCTGGCGCCTGGGCCGTGACCGCCGCTGGCGGCTGGCTCCCGCCTTCGACCTGACGTACAGCGAAGGCCCGATGGGGCAACACCATATGGATGTCTGTGGAGAAGGCGCGGCAGTGCAGCGTGGGCACCTGATGCAATTGGCGGAGGAAGGCGGCGTGGCAAAAGCCACTGCGGCAGCCTCGATCGAACGAATGCTGGAACAAGCGTCCGGATTCTTACGCCGGGCCTCGGCATTCCAGATCCGCCGGGAAACCGTGCATGACATGTCGGCCGCCATCGCGGAATGCAGGCGGCTGATGGCGTGGTGAGGGCCGGGGACGGCCGGAACAAATTGTCATCATCCCCAAGGTGGAACTGACGACAATACCGCGCTTTCCGGATTCGCCTCGGCCAGTGCGCCTGCGCGAACGACAAACCCGCCTTCCGGCGGGTTTGCTTTCAAAAAATCAGTCAATTCACCAACAACCAGCCGCCGCCGGGCACGTAGACCCATTCGAACACTTGGTACCCGCTTGGTTGACCGTCAAGTTGCCGCAGGAATCCCCGCTTTGTGCGCCTTGCGGCGAAGCGGTGATGGTGTAGGTCTTGGCCGCCAGATTGCCGACTGCAAACGAATAGAACTCCCGCGCCTTAGGCTCGCAAATGGATGCCAGCGTTGCTGCGGAAGGCGTGCCGGTCGCGTTGTAGGCCATCGACGTCGTATAGAACCGCTCCATCTGCTGCGCCGCGGCCAGGGCGCACGCGGCACCCGCGGTGCGCCGGACCTTACGCATGTGTTCGTTGTAGGACGGCAGCGCGATGCTGGCGAGGATGCCGATGATGGCTACCACCACCAACAGCTCGATCAGGGTGAAGCCGCTGGCTTTCGTACCACGCACGGAAAACTCCTTGGTCAACCTTGTCATGGTGCTCAGTCCTTCCTGATTTCACGCCAGGAGACAGGGCTCCACACCTTGCCAACGATACCGCCTGAACCGGGCTTCTCGCCTGCATTAGTGCCACCCACGATCAACTTGCCATCCAGGAAGATCGGCAACGTCGGCATGCCTACGCCGAAGTTCACCGAGCCAACCGGCACGCCTCCAATGCTCTGGTCCGTAGTATCCCCGTCCTTGTCCAGATCGAAGAAGGACTTGCCTGCGCTGGTACCCGTGAATGCATCCAGAGCATTGATGTAGCCGGAACCGGAGGCTTCGCAGGCATCGCCTTCCGGAATCATGCTGGCGGTGACCAGGATGTTCGATACCAGCTGCGCATCCTGCACGATCCGCTCGCCCTTGCCCGGCAGATCCAGATACCAGCCGTCATAGGTCGCCAGATCAAGATCCGCCTTGGCCTCGAAGGTACGCACCGGATAACCGTCCTGGGTCGCACCCGTATTGCCGATGGCGCGCTTCTTCAGCTTCGTATAGGTCACCGTGGAGCCCGTATCCACGATGCCGTACATGCCCTGCATGTTCGGTGTCTTGTCATCGGCTTCCGTGGTGGTCATGTAGCTGCCGGTACCGAAGAACACCCAGCGCTTGTAGGTCCTGGGATCGGTAGCCACCGTCACGCCGCCGGTGATCGGCTGGACAGCGCCGGTACCACCCGCAGACTTGGCAGTGAACATCTTGCTCACCGTCCAGCTGGCAGGCGAAGCGGCGCTCATGTCGAACTTCCAGACATTGCCCAAGCGGTCGCCGGCATAGGCATAAGCCAGTGTCCGGCCGTCCTTGCCCAGAATGCCGGTGGGAGCAGACAGGCCATTGGGAGCAGCGGCGCTTCCGGCACCGGTATCCAGTTTCTTGATAATGGCCCCTGTAGCCGCGTTGATGACATACAACACCGCCTTGTTGTCGGTGCTGTTGACGCCATTACCCACGATGGCGGCCACGGTACCACCACCCACGCGAGCAAGGATCGGACGCCCGGTCACCAGCCCCATATCGGCGTCGCTGCCGCCCAGCTCCCAAGTCACATTGCCGGTGCCGAACGAAGCGGGATCGGTCACATCCAGACCGAACAGGCCCTTGCCACCGCGCCCCATGGCCCCCACCAGATAGTTCTTGTTGGGGGTCAGCTTGCGGTTGGTCACCACCACCGGCCCGTCCACGAACCACTTGTGGGTGTAATCGCCACGGCTGAGCTGGCTGAGATCGCCAAGATTCACCAAACCCGGCACATAGGCGAACTGCTCCACGCCCGTATCGGCGTTGAACGCATGCAGCATGCCATCGTTGGCACCCACGTACAGCGTTTTGGTGTCCTCGACATAGGCGGGGGACGAATTGACGATATCACCCAGCACCGTGCTGGCGCGGTTGCGCAACAATCCACCATTGCGCTCCTCCAAGGCACCGTCACCCTTGATATAGGCGGCGTTCTCGGCACCAGTCACCGGATAATCCACAGGACCACCTGGCCTCGCCAACGACGACACCTGCGAGGAAGTGGGGAAGGTATCACCCGAGGCACCGTTGAAAGTAAACACCTTGCGGCTCGCTGGAGCCGGCACCGTTGCGGACCAGGCGAGCACGGACGGCTCGCTGTTGGCATCGAGCGTCCACGCCTTCACCGCGCCGGTCCACAGGCCGGATACGTAGCTGGCGTTGAACACCTTGCCACCAGTCTTGATGGAGGCGGCGTTGGTGGCGACGTTGGAGAACGAGCTGGTGCGCTGGGCGATGGCCGCCAACGCCTTGGCCAGGCCGCTCGTGAACTCCTTTGGGTTGCTGGCAGAAACAAAGGAGCCACGACCGTTGAGTGCCGCATGCAGCAGATCATCGACGTTTGCGGCGCGGTCGTCGCCCGGCTGCGGCCAGGTCGGGTTGGCCGGTACGTCGTCGACACTGGACCAGCCCATCGACGTCTTCAGGCCGATAGAAATTCCGAAGGTGACCATGTGCTGCCAGAACGCAGGGTCCGCATCCGTAGTAGGAACGTTGTTCGAGAGGTCGCGCAAATCGTTTTTCCAATAATACATCGCCACGTCAGCCAATGTATTGGAGTCCGCCCCGGCATACGGCGCCACCGGACTATATTGATAGGTTTCGCCCTTGGATCCTGTGATCTTGCTTCCGGCTGTATTATCGGCGTTTCCGACCGAGGAACCGGCGCCGTTCCAATAACCGTCGGTGGTCAGAATCGAAAAATTCTGTCGGCAAGAATATTGATTGGAGCCGGATTCCGGCCCATAAGGGCCAGAACTCGACGCATCCTCGAAATACTTGCCGGCATTCTCGAGGACAGAGCGCAGCGGCGTGCCGCTGTTGGCGCTGGCCGCAAACAGCCTGCGATACCACGTCGTCCGACTTGTCGTCGCCGGCGTGACATTGTCGACGAACCGACCGTCATTTCCATCACTGACCGGGATGTCGAAGTTCGTGCTTCCGTTCTGATGAAGGCTCCGGTAACCAACGCGAACCTTATTGCCCAACGGCCGGAAAGCCTCAGCGGCGCCGGCTTTCGCCGCCTTGATGCGGGTCCGGTGGAATGAATACCAGGTCGCGAAGTTTTGCTTCTCATCCGCCACGGAGCGACCCGTGGGCGTAGCAGGGGTGCAATCGATCCACCCCCAGCTACCCGCACTTAAACCGTCGCAACTATTGGTGCGGCTCCACGTGCCCCACAGATTATAGTCCGCGTCGCTCTTTGTATTATTCCAGCGCTTCGCGATCACCGTGTAACCACCAGACTTCGCAGAATTGACAGTGCAGGAATTGGTCTGGCCTGCGTTCACCTGGCCAGAGCAAATAAGAGCGGTATCGGGACCGTACATCCAATACAGAACACTACGCGAGCTGCTTGGGGACTTGATGAAAACCTCGAGGGCGTCGCCAGCCGCATATCCTGATACTGCATGCGTGTTGGTATCCTGGAAATATACCGTGCCACTCGATGGCGATACACCCAGATTGCCGGAAGAGGCAACGACCTGCCCGTAGACGCCACGAAGAATTACGTCAGTGCCGGCCAGAATTTGATAGCGATAGTAGTTATCCACGCTTGAAAGGTAAGCAACGCCAGACTTGGTCGTATCCTTCGGAGCGTAGAAGGTCTGCGTCTTGTCGGAAAGGTTTCTGCTTCCACCAGAACTGCCGTTCCCGTCATTACTTACATAGTTGTCGCTGCTGTAGGCAGAGGTGAATCCCGTGCCACCGCTGAGGCGATTGCCACTTGCCCCCATCCAGGGCTGATAAGTTACGGTAGGGTTATAATACAGCGAGTTCGTAACGTAATTCTGCTCGTACATGGCAGAATTACCGGTACTCTCGCTGCTTATGCTGGTACCGGTCTTGATGCCGTCTTGGTCCGGCCCGTCCTTGAAGTTACCCGAACCGGTGATCTGCGAGATATCTTGGCTATTCATATTGCGCCAAGCCATCGACCCAGAATCATCCAGGATGAACAGGATATTCGGTGCAACCTTGTTGCCCGTCGTCAGCGGCTCGTCGGGAATGGTGATGCCGGCGCTGACGGGCAACGCCAGCAGGGTGGCCAGGCAAGCTGCAGGCGTTACCCACCAAGGCTGCGTGGCGACGGAATTCTTGCGGACTTGAAGGACTCGTGTCTTCATGGCTGCGCTCACAGCTTGGGATTGCGGTAGATGACGTCAGTTTGCAGAACCACCAGCGCGCGGCCGGTGGAATTACTGCGCGCGGTGATGCGGAACATCGGCCCACGGTTGGTGGTTTCCGAGCCTGGGATCACGCCCGTGGTTTCCATGGCGGTGGTGTTCTCACCCAGATATTCGATCCAGTATTGCGTGGCGACCCCGCGCAAGGTGGGCCCGTTTTGCCAGAGGACTGCTCCAGCTGGGGTCCATTTGCCACACACGATTTCTCCCGCGGGGCAAGTTTCATCGGGGGGCACGGTGGTGCGCCACTTCGGTGCGCCGGCGAGAGCCGCCCGCCCCGCATTCAACGCCGCCTCCACCGCCTGGGTGGCCAAGCTGCGATCGCGCAGATTGGCGCTCATCCGTTCCTGCAAGGCGGAGCTGCGCAGCACCGCCACGCCAAGCACGGACATGACGACAAGCAACAACAAGACCACCAACAGCGAAATGCCCTGCTGCCGGCGCTTGGCCGAAAGGGATTGGAAGCGGCTCATAGGGTGCGGTTCCTGATGCTCACGGCAGAGGCCACATTGCGGTTCACGACGTCATTCTCACCAGGCGTCTTGGAAGGCATCACCGCGCGCATGGGCATGTACATGCGCACGGCATCGACATACTGGAAATTGCTTGGCGCGGCGACGTAGGTGTTGGGGTTGCCGTTGGCGAACTGGTGGTATGTCAGGCCCATGCTCTGGACGCCGTTGGCCACTTCCTGGTCTCCGCCGCCGTTGCGGTTGACATACAGCGAGTTGCCGGTGGCGCCACCATTGGCCTTCACCAGCCACTGATTGCTGCGGTAACGTGCGATCGAAATGCTGGCGGCATCGCCATAATCGGTCAGCGAGGGATCGAACTCCAGTTGCGCCGTGAAGGTGACGGTCTGCCCGGAAATGGAGGCGATTTCGGCAAACCCGGTCATGGCCGCATTGCAGACCATCACCTTGTCACCCACCTTGAAGATATCGGTTGCGTTGGGTGCGCTTTCCACCAGCTGCACGGAAGACTTCGACGCTGTCTTGACACGGTAGGAAATGTCATCGGCCGAGATGGTGGTGAGCTGGGTCGCACTACCGGACAGCGGGGCCTTGAACGCATTGCTCATGCTGTCCGAACCAAGCACCGACGCCTCGGCGGAACAGGCTGAACTGCCGGTGGAGCGCACATCCTTTGACAGCAGTTCATAGGCCACGCGCGCATTTTCCTGCACGCGGTTCTGCCCGTCATTGGCATTGAAGGTACGAAGATTGGATTGGAACACCGCCACTGCGGCCCCCAGCACCAGCAAGCCCAATATCATGGCGACCATCAACTCGATCAGGCCGAAACCCGACTGCCTTGAGCGGCTCATATGCTGGCCTCCGTAACCACCGTCCGCGTTGCCCCACCACCGGCGCGGCTGTCATCCCATTGCACCGTGACGGTATAAATACCGCCCGCCGCGCTGATGCTGCCGCAGGTGGTGGTGTCAGTGGCAGCACCGGTGCCAATGGTGTCCTTGAGCCGCGTCACCCAGTTGTTGAGGTCATTACCGGCCAACGACGTTCCTGCCGCAGGCACCGTGCCGCAGGCGGCAATGCCGTTGTAGACATAGCCGGCGGCATTGGCGCGATTGGCGCGCATCGCTTCAATGATGGAATTGGCTGCCATCACCGCCTGGCTGCTTTCCAGCGAGCCTTGCCCGCCGCGCAGCGCCAACGCCTGCATGGCCGCCACGCCCAGCATCCCAACGGCCAATACCAGGACGGCCACCAATACCTCGATCAGGCTCATGCCGCGAACATCACGCGGGGAGGATGTCGATTTCATGCGGGGTTTCATTAGCAAGCCACCTTCTTCACCGATACCACGCCACTGATCTGGACACAGACATAACGCGCCTCACTGGACACCGTGACCTGGAACTGCTGCGCGCTGTCGGCCAAGCCGGTAGACCTGAACTGGATACCGGCGGCGGGGCCACTGACCTGCACGCCGCCCGGCATCGCGATCTCACGCACCAATTCGATGGTGGCTGCGTTGGCTGGATCCTGCCAATACACCACGAACCGGCCTGCCGATGCCGCGCAGGTGGTTCCGGAAGCGGCAGCGCAGGCTGTGATGCGCTGGTTGCGGCGCACCGCTTCCGACCGTGCCAACTGCAGGGCGGCGGTGATTTCCTCGGACTGCCCCCTGACCCGACTGTTGTTGATCATTCCGGTCATGCTGGGCACGGCAATCACCGCCAAAATGCCAAGCACGGCCACGGTCACCATCAGCTCCACGAGGGTGAAACCGCGTGCCCTGGCGGGCCATCGACAGGCGTATTGGTGCTGCAAAGTGGCGTCCTCCCTTTTCTGCATGTCCACCCTAGCGCCGGCCAAACACGACAGCCAGCACTGACCGACAGGCGGCCACCTACCGGGAGCAAGCGGCTGTCTGGCCCGGGCGGTGCGGCATCTTCGACTTCCCGGGGCGCGACCGCTACGCTTGTCGCACCGGGACGCCGTCCCGCCCCCCAGCGCCACTGCGTCCATGCCTGATCGCGCCAAGACACCGGAAGAACCGCTTGTCGCCCTCTGGCGCCCCCCCGCCCTGATGGGCGTGGTGCTGGCGGGTGAGGCGCTCGCCACCATCCTGGCGCTGGCGCCCACGCAGAACGGCGACCGCCTGGTGCACTTCGGCCTGGCGTCCCTGGGCATCCAGTGGGTGGCGCTGGGTACATTGTGCGCGTTGTTCCTGTTGCGCAGGACGCTGGCCAGGCTGCCGCCGCTGCGGCTGGCCTGGGTGTGCCTGGGGTTGTTCCTGGCGATGAGCCTGCTGGTTGCCGCCGCCGCCTGGAGCATCCTGCTCATGACCGGCAACGCCGAGGGTACGCGGGCGATGTTCGTGCTGCGCATGCTGGCCATGGCCGTGGTGGTGGGCCTGATCGGCCTGCTGGCCTTCCAGAACTACTGGGACGCTCGGCGGCTAGCGGTGCGCACCAAGCAGTTGGAACTCGAAGCGCTGCAGGCGCGGATCCGGCCGCACTTCCTGTTCAATACGCTCAACACCGGGGCGGCGTTGGTACACGCGCGGCCAGACGAAGCCGAGCGCGTGCTGCTGGACCTGGCTGATCTGTTCCGCAGCGCGCTGCGCGGGCCTCGGCTGATCCCGCTGGCCGAAGAGTTGGCGCTGACCCGGCGCTATCTGGAAATCGAGGCACTGCGCCTCGGGCCGCGCCTACGGCTGGCGTGGGACATCCCCGCGATATTGCCGGAAGCACTGGTGCCCTCGCTTTCGATCCAGCCGCTGGCGGAGAACGCGATCCGCCATGGCATCGAACGCCTGCCGGCGGGTGGGCAGGTAGACGTGGGCATGCGTGTCGGCGAGAACCAAGCCATCGAGATCATCATCGCCAACGACCTGCCGGCCACTGGCGAAAAGCGGGAGGGCCATGCCATCGGGCTGGCTTCCGCGCGTGAGCGGGTTCTGGCAATGACCGGCAGCCGCGGGCGGATCGACGCGGGCATGGAAAACGGGCGCTTCGTTGCGCGGGTGCATTTGCCCGCCGCGTGAGTCGGTGCCGCAGGAGGGCTTCAGCCGCGACCGTTGCTCCCGGCGCCGGCCAGGGCTGAAGCCCCTTCTACATGCGGCCTGACGTGATGTCAGGCCACCACGCGATAGCAGGGCTTGTACTCGCCGGAGATCTTCATCCGTCGCTGCTCCACGAACGCGCGCAGCAGCGCGTCCAGCGCCTGCATGATGTCGGGGTCGCCATGGATTTCGAACGGGCCGTGCGCCTCGATCCTGCGCATGCCGTCTTCCTTCACGTTGCCGGCCACGATGCCGGAGAACGCACGACGCAGGTCGGCGGCCAGCTCGTGCGGCTTGCGTCCATGGTGCAGATCCAGCCCGGCCATCAGCTCATGCGTCGGGGTGAACGGCTGCTGGAACTCCAGCGGCACGTGCATGGCCCAGTTGAAGAAGAACGAATCCTGCTGGGCGATGCGCTGCTCCTTGACCTTGCGGATGCCGGCGTCCATCCGCTTCGCGACCTTGACCGGATCGGCCACGATGATTTCGTAGAGCGATGCCGCATCGTCGCCCAGGGTCAAACGGATGAACCTGTCGATCTGCTCGAAATACGGCGCCGCGCCGGTGGGCCCGGTGAGGATCAGCGGGAAGCGCAACTGCGCGTTTTCCTCGCGCAGCAGCAGGCCGAGCAGGTACAGGATCTCCTCGGCGGTACCCACGCCGCCGGGGAACACGATGATGCCGTGGCCCATGCGGACGAAGGCCTCCAGGCGCTTCTCGATGTCCGGCATGATCACCAGGTGGTTGACGATGGGGTTCGGCGATTCCGCCGCGATGATCCCGGGCTCGGTGATGCCGATGTAGCGGGTGCGGCGGCGGCGCTGCTTGGCATGCGCGATGGTGGCACCTTTCATCGGCCCCTTCATCGCGCCCGGGCCGCAGCCGGTGCAGATGTCCAGCCCGCGCAGGCCCAGCTCGTAGCCGACCTGCTTGGTGTACTTGTATTCCTCCTGGCCGATCGAGTGGCCGCCCCAGCAGACCACCAGGTTGGGGTCGGCCGGATGCAGCACGCGCGCGTTGCGCAGCAGGCGGAACACCGCGTCGGTGATGCCGGAGGACGTGTTCAACTCCTCATCGCCGTTGAGGTCGATGGCGGTGAAGGCAATGTCGCGCACCACCGCGAACAGCAGCTCGGCCACGCCGGCGATGATGCGGTCGTCGACGAAGGCCATCGCCGGCGCATTGCTCAACTCGATGCGCACGCCGCGATCCTGCTGGCGCACCTGGATGTCGAAATCGGGGTAGAGCTCCTGCGCGGCGCGCGGATCGTCGGACGCGCTGCCCGAGGTGAGGACCGCCAGCGCGCAGCGCCGCAACAGGTCATGCAGACCACCGGCGGAAGCGTCGCGCAGGCGGGCGACTTCCTCGCGCGAGAGTACGTCCAGCGCACCGCGCGGGTAGATGTGCGTACTGACGGTCGGAAGGGTGGAAAGGGGAACGGGTACGGCCGCACCCTGCGGCAAGTTCTGGGTCGTATTCATCCAGCCACTTTAGCGCAGCGGCAGCATCACGCGCGCAAAAAAACGCCCGGGTTGGCCCGGGCGTTTCCGTCTTGCGGGAAGCTCCGATCAAATGATCAGAACTTGTACTTGAAGCCCACCTGCACCGACCACTGCGAAATACCCTGGTCGAAGCCGTCGGCATCGCCATTGGCAACGGTCGGCTCGTCGGCGAAGCGATAGTTGTACACGTACTTGCCGTTGTAGATGCCCTGCAGGGACGCCACGCGCGAATCGGCGAAGAAGCCGTAATCGAGCACGTTGCCCCAATCCTTGTTGAGCATGTTGCCGACGTTCTGGATATCCACCCAGATCTCCGACTTGTGGCCCTTGAAGAAGCCGGGCAGTTCCTGCGCCAGGCGGAGGTCGAAGGTATTCACCCAGCTCGCGCGGAAAGCATTCGTGCCGGCCACGGTGCCCCGGATCCGGTTGAGATCCTTGTTACCGGCCAACCAGTCGAAGAACGCCTTCTCCATCGCAGCATCGGGCGTAAATACGCCGCTGGTGCTCAGCGTACCGAACAGCACATCGCCCGGGCCGGTCGGCACGTAGAAGAGATCGTTGGCACTGCGGGTGTCGCCGTTGGCATCATTGACGTAGACGTAGCTGAACGGACGGCCGCTGCGACCTTCGTACACGAGGCCAACGCGGGTCTCGTAATCGCCGAAGAACTTGTGCTTCCAGTTCAGACTGCCGCTGAAGCGGTCCTTGATCTGATAGCGGGCAGTGGTCTCGACTTCGTCGTTGGTATTGAACCCGTACTGGTAGTTGAAACCGGAGCTGGCGGTGGAGCTGGTCAGCGGGCCGACTTCGGTGGCATGGGTGTAGGTATAGCCGATGTTCCAGTACCAGTCACTGTCGCGGCTCCAGGGCCTGCTCAGGCTGACCGTCAGCTGCTGGGTGCCGCCCTTGTCGGTGTTTTCGATCAGGTACACGTTGTTGAAGCGCGTGTCACGACCGAAGCGGGCATCACCCGAGGCCCAAGCCTTGCCGGTCTTCGACGGGTTCCAGTACAGCTCGCGCCCGTCCGGGCCGATCAGCGCATACGCCGGGTCCTGGCCAGGCGAGTTGATCTTGCCGATGCCGAGGCTCTTGTAGAACAGGGCGGTCTTGACCTTGGTCATCATGAGTTCGGCCGAGAACACCGTATCCATCCAGCCGGTTTCGGTATCGAACGCCAGGTTGGCCTTCCAGATCGAGGGCAGTTCGAAATCATTGCCGACGAAATTGACGTTCTGCGCACCCGCGCTGCCACCGCCCGCCGGCACCGTCTGGTTCTGGCCATCCGGGTTGAACGGGAACAGCGCGTTGTAGCTCTTGAAATCGTACGAGACGTAATTGAAGCCAGTGGTGTTGTAGCTGTTGCCGATCCACACCTGCGGGGCATCGCCCTGGAACAGACCCAGGCCACCGCGCATCTGCATCTGGCGGTCGCTGTCGAAGGTGTAGTTGAAGCCGAAGCGCGGCTGGATCAGGAAGCCGCCCCCAAAGACCTTGCTGTTGTCATAGCCGAAGTACTCGGACGCAGCCTTGTTGTAGGCCGGGTCCGGCGTCGCCGTCGGCTTGTCGCCGCGCAGACCGAAGGTGAGGGTCAGGTTGCTGTTGAGGTACCAAGTATCCTGCACGAACAGGCCGAGGTTCTTGCTGTTGTAGTTGACCGCGATGGACCCCGGCGAAGTCTCGGCGCTGAGCACGTAGGTATTCCACTTGCCGGCAGCGAAGTTATCCAGGCCCCAGAAGGTGTAGGTACCCCAGGAGTTGGCGCCGTAGTAGTTGTAGATCTTGTTGTCGCTGTAGTTGAAACCGAACTTCAGCTCGTGGTCGCCCATGGCCAGCTGGCCGGCGCCGTAAGCGTCCCAGGTTTCAGTGGTCAGCGCGTTGCCGTGCGTATTGGCCTCGGTACCCAGGTAAAGGGAATCGCCGCCCGGCTGGGCCTCGGTGCCGCCGAAATAGATGCGGATGCTCGGCGCGGTGCTGTCGGTGACGCGCAACGCGGCGTAGTCGCGGTACGAAACCTTGAACTCGGTGCTGAAATTCTCGGTCCAGTCACTGAACAGCTGACCGACGTAGCTTTCCACCGACTTCTGGTGGGTGTACCAGTACGAACTCAGCGAAACGCTGCTGCTCTGCATGCCCTGCACGCGCAGCTTGTTCTGCTCCAGCTTGCTGTAGCGAAGGCTGGCGCGATGGTTGTCGTTGATGTTCCAGTCGAGCTTGAGCGCGTACTCTTCCAGGTCGGTGTTGGCATTGCTGTCGAGGCCGCCGGCATTGATGTTGTAACCCTGCGCGATCTGCTGCGCGCGTGCGACGTCGTCCATGTCAATCATGGGGTTGGCCTTGCCCAGCGCAGTGGTGCTGAGGTCGACGCCCGGCGCCTTCTGCTCGAACTTCTCGTAGTTGGCGAAGAAGAACAGCTTGTCCTTGACGATCGGGCCGCCCAGCGTAACGCCGTAGGTCTGCTCGCTGTCGAAGCCATTGAACTCCTGGCCCACCGGATTCTTGCCGAACCAGCCCTTGTCCCGGTAAGTCCCGTACAGCGAGCCATGGAACTCATTGGTGCCCGACTTGGTCACCGCGTTCACGGTCGCGCCCGAAGCCGACGGGGTGCTCACGTCGTAGCCCGACAGCTTGATGTCGATGGCCTCAATGGCCTCCATCGACACCGGCTGGCGGCGGGTGGTCATGTTGTTGCCTTCCAGACCAAAGGTATCGCTTGCCGACACGCCGTCGATGGAAATCGAGTTGTAGCGCGGGTTCTGACCGCCGGCGGAGATCGCGCCGGAAGCCCGGTCGATGAAGGTCACGCGCGGATCCAGACGCATGAAGTCCTGAATGTTGCCCCCGATGGAGGGCAGCGACTCGATGGCAATCTGGTCCACGTTGGTGCCAGTGCCCATCTTGGTCGCACTGAAGACCTCCGAACCACCTGCAAAGCCCATGACCTGCACACTGTCGAGCGTGGTGACGCTATTGTTGAGCTGGGCATTGATCGTATTGATCTGGTTCAGGCCCAGATAGACATTGTCCTCGGTCTTGCTACCCTCGCCCGCCTTGGTGACGACGATGGTGTACGGGCCGCCCACGCGCAGGCCGCGGGCGTTGTAGCGGCCGCTGGCATCGGTGGTGGCGCGACTGACCGTGCCCGACTCGACGTGGGTGATGGTGATTTCGGCGCCAGCCACCGGCTGGCCGCCGGTACCGACCACCTGGCCGCCGACGCCGGCGGAGGTGCTCTGAGCAAAAACGGGAGCCGCAGCGAGCGCGACCATCAGGCCCAGCGACAGCTTGGACAGCCGGGCGCGGTTCGGATGCTTCATGGTATGACCTCTAAGGATAGAGAAATGACGACGGGCAATGAACGGCAGATGCCGGCACGCCCGTCAGGCGACGGTTGTCGGCATTTTCGTGGGGCTCCCGCCACCGTACTGCGGCGCACGGGATTACCAAAGTTTAACACGGTAGCCGGAGCGGATGACCGCGGCATGACAGGCGCGTGACGGCCGTCACCGGCCGGCGGGCAGCTCAGGCGGTAGCGCGCAGGTAGGAGGCGATGCCGTCCAGCAGCATCTGCACCGAGATGGCCACGATCACCATGCCCATCAGGCGCTCGACGGCGGTCAGCACGCGCGTTCCCAGCAGCTTTTTGAGCCAGGTGGCGGAAAACAGGATGGCCGCGGTTGCGCCCCAGGCCAACACCAGCGCCAGCATCCAGTCGCCCATGCGGTCGGGCTCCTGGCTGCCCAGCAGCATCACCGCTGCCATGCCGGAGGGGCCGGCGATCATCGGGATCGCCAGCGGGACGATGAAGGGCTCACCGCCCGGCACGTCCCCCATCACCCCGTCGGCGGTCGGGAAGATCATCCGCAGGCCGATCAGGAACAGCACGATGCCGCCGGCGATGGAAACCGACTCCTGCCGCAGGTGCATCAGCTCCAGCGCGTATTGGCCACCCCACAGGAACAGCATCAGCACGGCCAGCGCGATCAGCAGCTCGCGGGCCAGCACCTTGCGCTGGCGCGCCGGCGGCAGGCCCTTGAGCACGCTCAGGAACACCGGGATGTTGCCCAGCGGATCGAGGATGAAGAACAGCAGCAGGGCGGCGGCGGCGACGGTCATCGGCGGATTCTCGCATGCGGGCGACGGCGGGGATATTGTGCGGATGGGCGCCGGGCCCGCCCGCGGTGGCGCATCCGGCCATGGCGCTCGCGTGCGTCAGCGCAATGCGGAGCGTCGGTTCCGCGGCTACCGTGCGCAGGCGTCGCGGATCGTACCCCGCCAAGCCGCACCTGCCGCCGACAGCAGTTCCACGCAGGCATCGGCGTAGTCCGCTGCGGGGCGCGCCTTGAGATCGGCATTGGCCTGGTAGGCCTTGGCGCGCAGGTTGGTGCGCATGGGGCCCGGCTGCAGGCCGCTGATGCGCGGGCCGTGCTCCCCCAGTTCCGCCTGCAGCATGCGGACCAGCGCCGCCTGCCCGGCTTGGGCGATACCATAGCCGCCCCAGAACGCGCCGCCACTGCGGGCCGGGTCGTCCAGCACGAACACCGCCGCGCCGGCGTCGGACTTCGCCAACAACGGCAGGCAGGCCTGGGTGAGCCACCAGCGCGCGGTCAGGTCGACGTGGATCGCGCGGGCGAAATCGGCCGGATCGGTGTGCGACAGCGGGGTCAGGCCCTTGAACTCGGCGGCGCAGTGCAGCAGGCCATCGAGGCGGCCGAACTCACCGTCGATGGCCTGGCCCAGCTGGTCGAAATCGTCGGGCGAGGCGCCCTCCAGGTCCAGCGGATACAGGATGGGCTCCGCGCCAACCGCTTTCACCGCGTCGTACAACCGGTTCAGCGGTGCCAGCTTGCGCCCCAGCAGCACCAGCGTGGCGCCGGCCTTCGCGCAGGCCAGGGACGCGGCTGCCCCCAGGCCGCCGGCGGCGCCCGCGACGAGGACGACGCGGCCACCCAGGGCCAACTCCTGCGCTACGTCCGCCATGCTCACGCCTTCCGCGCGTCGGCGACCAGGCGCGCCAGTTCGCCGGACTCGGCCAACTCCACGGTGATGTCGCAGCCACCGATCAGCTCGCCGTTGATGAACAGCTGCGGGAAGGTCGGCCAGTCGGAAAAACGCGGCAGGTTGGCGCGGATCTCGGGCTCCTCCAGCACGTTGACGGTATGCAGATCGGTGGCCCCGGCGGCCTTCAGCGCCTGCACAGCGCGGCTGGAAAACCCGCACATCGGGAACAGCGCGGTGCCCTTCATGAACAGCACGACGGGATGACCTTCGATCTCGGCGCGGATGCGCTCTTCCACGGACGACATTGGCAAAACTCCTGCAACGGTGTGGCCCGCGCGCTTCACCGCGCGGCAACGGACGGGGGGATACAATCGTTGATTGTAATTGTTCGCGCGGCCCCGGCCGCATCCCCACCCGTCATGCATCAGGAGCCTTCCGTGGCCATCGAACTGCCCGCCCTGCCCTACGACCGCACCGCACTCGAGCCGCACATCTCGGCCGAGACCATCGACTTCCACTACGGCAAGCACCACCAGGCCTATGTGACCAACCTCAACAACATGATCGCCGGCACCGAGTTCGCCGACATGTCGCTGGAGGAGATCATCCGCAAGTCGCAGGGCGGCATGTTCAACAACGCCGCGCAGGTGTGGAACCACACGTTCTACTGGAACTGCCTGAAGCCGGCCGGCGGCGGCGCCCCGGAAGGCAAGCTGGGCGAGGCCATCAACGCTGCGTTCGGCAGCTTCGAGGCGTTCAAGGAGGCCTTCACCAAGACCGCCATCGGCACCTTCGGCTCCGGTTGGGCCTGGCTGGTGCAGCGCCCGGACGGCGCGCTGGCGCTGGTGAGCACGCCGAATGCGGCCACGCCGCTGACCGGCGAAGACACCCCGCTACTGACCTGCGACGTGTGGGAACACGCCTACTACATCGACTACCGCAACGCCCGCCCGAAGTATGTGGAGGCGTTCTGGAACCTGGTGAACTGGGACTTCGTCGCGGCGCAGATGAAGTAAGCCGCGGGATTCTTCGATGCGGAAACGGCCGGAGCGATCCGGCCGTTTCCGTTTGCGGCATCTTCTGGCAGGCGCACCGCAGGGCGTGAACGCTTTCGCGGCATCACGCAAAAGCATCGCGCCCCTGCGCTGCGCCTACAGCAGCCTCGCAATGACCGGGGCGACCTGCGACTGGCGGCCCAGCGCATCGCCGACGCGTCGCAGCGCTTCGGCAAGCGCCTGCGGCGACTCGGCGCGCAGCGTTGCGTGGCCGACCTTGCGGCCTTCGCGCGGCGCCTTGCCGTAGTCGTGCCAGTGGCCGCCGGGCTCGCGCAGCACCGGGCCGGGATCCGGCATCTCGCCCAGCCAATTGAGCATGCAGGCGTGGCCGACCATGCGGGTATCGCCCAGCGGCATCCCCAGCACCGCCCGCAGGTGGTTCTGGAACTGGCTGGTTTCGCTGCCCTCGATGGTCCAGTGGCCGGAGTTGTGCACGCGCGGGGCCATTTCGTTGGCAAGTAATTCGCCATCACGGCAGAACAGCTCCAGCGCGAACACGCCCACGTAGTCGAGCGCTTCCGCCAACCTGCGGGCATGGGAAAGCGCGGTGTCCCGTAATGCGTCATCGACCTGCGCCGGGGCCAGGCTGGCCGACAGCACGCCCTCGACATGCCAGTTCTCGGTCAGCGGCCAGGCGCGGAACTCGCCGTCGCGGCCGCGCACGGCGACCACCGACAGCTCGCGCTGGAAGGCGACGAAGCCTTCCAGGATCAGCCCGACCTTCGCGGCCTGCGCGCCCAGCGCATCCCACGCGGCATCCACATCGCCCGGCGCCTTGATCCGGAACTGGCCCTTGCCGTCATAACCCAGCCGACGGGTCTTGAGGATGCACGGCGTGCCAATCTGCGCCACCGCCGACTGCAACTGCTCGCGGGTGTCGATGGCCGCAAACGGCGGCACCGGGATGCCCTGCTCGCGGAACAGGGTCTTCTCGGCAAGCCGGTCCTGCGCGGTGGCCAGCGCGCGCGGATTCGGGAACACCGGTACCCGCGCGGTCAACCACTGCGCCGATTCGGCCGGCACGTTCTCGAAGTCGAAGGTCGCCACGTCCACGCGGGCGGCGAACTCCTCCAACGCAGCCTGGTCGGTGTAGTCGCCCACCACCATCGGCGCGAACTGGCCGGCGCAGGCATCGGCCACCGTGTCCAGCACGAGGAAGCGCAGGCCCAGCGGCGCACCGGACAGCGCCATCATCCGCGCCAGCTGGCCGCCACCGAGGATGCCGACGGTGGTCATCGCGCGCGGCTCGCTCATTGGCGCGGGTCGTCGTGGGCCACGACGTCCTCGGTCTGCCGGGCGCGGAACGCGGCCAGCGCATCGGCGATCCGCGGATGGTCGCTGGCCAGCACCGCCGCCGCGAACAGCGCAGCATTGGCCGCCCCGGCATTGCCGATCGCGAAAGTGGCCACCGGGATACCGGCCGGCATCTGCACGATCGACAGCAGCGAATCCATGCCGTTCAACGCCTTGCTCTGCACCGGCACGCCCAGCACCGGCACCGCGGTCTTGGAGGCCAGCATGCCCGGCAGGTGGGCGGCCCCGCCGGCACCGGCGATGATGGCGCGCAGGCCGCGCGCCGCGGCGGATTCCGCGTATGAGAACAGCACGTCTGGGGTGCGGTGGGCGGAGACCACGCGCACCTCATGCGGCACGCCAAGCGCCTCCAGCCGCGAGGCGGCGTGCTGCATCGTCTCCCAGTCGGAGCGCGATCCCATGACGAGGCCGACCAGCGGTGCGGCGTTGTTGGCAGCGGACATGACAATCCCCGGTCGCTAAAGACGTATTCTAACGGTCCCCGTTTCCCGTTGCCTCTGCCGATGGATCGCAAGCTGCTCGACATCCTGGTCTGCCCCGCCACCCGCCAGCCCCTGGCCCTGCTGGATGCCGAGGGCCTGGCCGCGCTCAATCGCGCGATAGCGGCCGGCGGCTTGCAGCGCGGCGACGGCAGCCCGCAGCTGGAGCCGCTGCGCGCCGCGCTGCTGACCCGCGACCGCAAGACGGTCTACCGCATCGACGATGGCATCCCCGTGCTGCTGGCCGAGGAGGCACTGGCCACCGCGCAGGTCCCGGACTTCCCCACCGCATGAGCAACGCGCGCTGCACGCCTCCGCCAGCGGACGTGGTGGCCGCCAACGTGGCCGCGGCGCTGGCGGAGGACATCGGTCCCGGCGATGCCACGGCGTCCCTGCTGGACGACGCGCCCGACCGCGCCTACCTGCTGTGCAAGGAAGACTGCGTGGTCGCCGGCAGGCCGTGGTTCGACGCCTGCCACCGCGCGCTGGACCCGGGCGTGCGCATCGATTGGCGCTGCGAGGAAGGCGAGCGCATCGGCAAGGGCACGGTCATCGCCACGCTGGAAGGCCGCAACCGGGCGCTGGTCAGCGCCGAGCGCGCATCGCTGAACTTCCTGCAGACCCTCAGCGGCACCGCCACGATCACCGCCCGCTACGTGGACGCGGTTCGCGGCACCGGCGCGGCGATCCTGGACACCCGCAAGACCCTGCCCGGCCTGCGCGTGGCGCAGAAGTACGCGGTGCGTGCGGGCGGCGGCATGAACCACCGGATGGCGCTGTTCGACGCGGTGATGCTGAAGGAAAACCACGTCCGCGCGTTCGGTTCTGTTGCCGCGGCGATCGCGCGCGCGCGCGCGCTTCATCCCGCGCTGCCGCTGATCGTCGAGGTGGAGACACTGGACGAATTACGCGAGGCGCTGGACACGGGCTGCACCCGCGTGCTGATCGACGACTTCGATGCCGGGGCGCGACGCGAAGCGGTGCGGATCGCCAAGGGAGCGCCCTACCATGGCCGCATCCCGCTGGAAGTCTCCGGCGGCGTGGACCTGACCACCCTGCGCGGCATCGCCGACGATGGCGTGGACTGCATCTCGATCGGCGCGCTGACCAAGCACGTCCATGCCATCGACTTCTCGCTGAAGCTCGGCCCGCCGCCAAGCGCCGCGTGACTCAGCGCGACAGCCAATAGGCCAGGCCGGCCGCCACCAGCAGCGCGGCCGCCAGCCACTGCCAGCGGCTGGAAGCGGGCGCGCCTTCTGCCTTCGTTCGCACCTGCTGGCCCGGCACCAGCAACTGGAACCGCTGGGTGTCGAAGCGGATCTCATCGCCATGCACGGCCTGCGCGCGGGTGATGCGCTTGCCGTTGAGCCAGGTCCCGTTGGCCGAACCGAGATCCTCGAGCAGCACTTCGTCGCCTGCCGGCGTCAGCCGCGCATGCTGCCGCGAAACGCTGTCCAGGGGGATGCGCAGGCCGGCGTCCTGGGCGCGTCCGACGGTGAGGCTGGCCTGCAGCGGAAAGCTGCGGCCGAAGTGGTCGCCCGACAGTCCGCGCAGGACGAATCTGGGAGTGACGGGCCGCACCATCGTGGCATTGCGGATTCCCGCATCGGCGTCGCGCGCGCCGGGCGTCGGGACCGCCCGCTCTGGCGCAGCGTCCATCAGGCGGATGCGGAGGTCGGCCAAGCCCAGGGTGTCGCCGGGCCGCAGCGCGATCAGGCCATCGACGGGGCGCTCGTTGACCAGCACCCGGCGGCCGGCGGGCACGCGCATCTGCACGCCCTGCGCCCCCACCTGCAGTTCGCAGTGCAGCGGCTCGATTCCGTCGGAATCGACGATCACGTCGGCGCCGGGTGCGGAGCCGAGCCTGTACAAGCGCTGTGCCAGCGGCACCTGCGGGCGGTCCCCGTCGGGAAATACCAGTTTCATCATCGTCCGGGAACCTGTTCCATCCATGCCGAGGCGCTTGCGCTTGTGTCCGGGTGCCACCACATTATCGCCATGCCGACCTTACTGATTCTAATGATTGCGGGCGTCACGGCGTTCTTCATGTTCACCGCCGCGCGTGCCGCCGCCGAACGCGCGGCCGAGATCGGCCGCGATGCCTGCGCCGCCGCCGGCGTGCAGTGGCTGGACCAATCGGTGCATGCCAGCGGCCTGCGCCTGCGCCGCAGGGACGACGGTTGGCTAGGGCTCGAACGCAGCTTCCATTTCGAGTACTCCGAGGATGGCCAGGACCGCCACATCGGCCGGGTGGTGCTGCTGGGCGGCAAGCTGGTGGGCTTCAGCGGCCCGACCCGGGCGGCGCAGTCGGTGGTGCGCGGGCTTACCCACTAGCCTCACCCCGCCACCTGCGCGGAGCCGGGATTGCCGCCGCAGTGCGGCGGCTCGCTTACTTGACGATGCGCAGGTGCGCGCCGCGTTTGGGCGGATCGGCCTCCGGCGGGGTCTCGCCGCCCTCGTCCTGGACCGCAGACGCCGCCTCATCGACGGGGGCATCGGCCTCGCCCGGTGCATCCACCTGCAGGTCGGGCGGCAGCGCCATGCCCTGGCCGGTCTCGCGGGCATACACGGCGATCACCGCGGCCATCGGCACCACCACAGACTGGCTGACGCCCCCGAAACGCGCGGAGAAGCGCAGCGCATCGTTGTCCATCTGCAGCTTGCCCACCGCCCGGTCGGCGATATTGAGCACTACCTGCCCGTCCTTGACGGTGTGCGCGGGCACGCGCACGCCGGGCATGCGCGCGTCCACCAGCACGTGCGGGGTCATGCCGTTGTCGGCGATCCACTCGTACAGCGCGCGCAGCAGGTACGGGCGCTGGCTGGACATCGGCGGCAGGACCGGCTCGCCCATCAGAGCGACAGCTCGCGCAGGTTCTTTTCCTGATCGGTGAGGCTGCGCACGAAGCCGGGGTTACGGAAGATGCGATTGCCGTATTCCTCGATCACCTTGCCGTCCTTCGGCAGCGGCACGCCCAGCGCCTCCAGGCGCCAGATGATCGGCGCCATCGCGCAGTCGGCCAGGCTCATCTCGCCGTTGAGGAAGAACTTGTAGGCCTTGAACAGCGGCACCGACTGCGCCAGCAGTTCCTTCAGGCGCTTGCGGCCGGCCTCGGCCTGCTGCTTGTTGCCCAGCTGGATGGCCTGCACCTGCGGCACCCAGTCGTGCTCGATCCGCAGCATGGCAAGGCGCAGGCGGGCGCGTGCCAGCGGCTCCACCGGCATCAGCGGCGGATGCGGATAGC
This sequence comes from Thermomonas sp. LB-4, assembly GCF_036409385.1. Taxonomy (NCBI): domain Bacteria; kingdom Pseudomonadati; phylum Pseudomonadota; class Gammaproteobacteria; order Lysobacterales; family Lysobacteraceae; genus Thermomonas; species Thermomonas sp. LB-4. The sequence continues at coordinate 30,040 of NZ_JAXOFT010000022.1, forward strand.
GTTCGTCGAGGTATTCGCTCACCACGCTTGCCGCGTACAGGACCAGGTCGCGCTCGACCAGGGTCGGCACCGAGTGGTACGGATTCAGGTCGATCAGGTCCTCAGGCGGGCTCTGCGGATCGACGGGAATGAGGTCGTAGGTCACGCCCTTGGCGGCCAGCACCAGCCGGACGCGGTGGCAAAGGACATCGTCGACAGCGGAAAACAGGGTCAAGGCATTACGCATGCGCGGACTCACAGCCATCATCAGGACCACTCCCGCGCCCGGCCGTTGCCGGACGCACCTGCGCCGCCCGCACGATGCGGGCGGCCGTCAAGCTTCGTTCCCCATGGCGGGCGTCCCTGCCATCAGCAGCCGCCCCGTCAGTGAACGTCCCGCCAGTATTCCTGCTTCAGCAGCCAGGCGATGAAGGCGAAGAAGACCAGGAACAGGATCGCCCACACGCCGACGTTCTGCCGCTTCAGCGCCACCGGCTCGCCCACGTATTCGAGGAAAGCGGTGATGTCGCGCACGGTGCGGTCGAACTGCTGGGCGTTCTCGCTGCCGGGCTGGCTGATGGTGAACCCCTCGACCGGCATTTCGCCGGAAGCATCCTTTTTGCCGTACACCGGCTGCTGCACGCCCTGCAGCTCCCAAAGCGGGTTCGGCATCGAGGCATTGGCGAACAGGGTGTTGTTCCAGCCCACCGGACGGGTTTCGTCCAGGTAGAAGGACTTCAGGTAGGTGTACACCCAGTCGCTGGTGCGGACCCGCGCGATCAGGCTCAGGTCCGGCGGCGCCTTGCCGAACGCGGCCACGCCCATTTCCGGCGTCATCGCGGAGATGACGTGGTCGCCGATCTTGCCGCCGCTGAAGTTGAGGTTGGCCATCACGTCCTCTTCGGACAGGCCAAGGTCTTCGGCGATGCGTGCGTAGCGGATGTACTTCAGCGAATGGCAGCTGCCGCAGTAGTTCATGTACAGCGCCGCGCCGCGCTGCAGCGAGGCCTTGTCGTTCAGGTCGACGCCGGACTGCTGCAGGTTGCCGCCGCCGGCCGCGAACGCAGCGGCGCTGATCAGGATGCCGGCGGCGAACACCGCCGCGCGGGTCAGGAAGTTCTTAGTCATGCATCGTCACCCGGTCAGGCACCGGCTTGGTCTTGTCCAGCTTGGACCAGACCGGCATGGTGATGAAGAAAGCGAAGTAGAGGATGGTCAACACGCGGCCGATGATGGCCTCCACCGGGTCGGTACCCGGACCGGCGCCGATCTTGGCCAGCCACAGGAAGCTGACCGCGAACATCAGCAGCATGCTCCAGCTGATCCAGCCGCGGTAGCGGTAGGACTTGACCGGCGAACGGTCCAGCCACGGCAGCAGGAACAGCATCACGATCGCGCCGAACATCACCAGCACGCCCCACAGCTTGATGCCGAAGAACGAGGGCACCACGCGCAACATCGCGTAGTACGGGGTGAAGTACCAGACCGGCTTGATGTGCGATGGCGTGACCAGCGGGTTGGCCTCGGTGAAGTTGTCGTGCTCGAGGAACCAGCCGCCGAAGGTCGGGGCGAAGAAGATCACGAACGCGGCGATGAGCAGGAAGCAGCCGATGTAGAACAGGTCCTTCACCGTGTAGTACGGATGGAAGGGAATGCCGTCGGTGGGCGCCTTCTCGGACCAGCGGTTGCCCTTGGGGCCCTTCTTGATCTCGACGCCGTCGGGGTTGTTGGAGCCCACTTCGTGCAGGGCGAAGATGTGCAGCACCACCAGCAGCAGCAGCACCAGCGGCATCGCGATCACGTGCAGGGCGAAGAAGCGGTTCAGCGTCGCGTCGCCCGGGTTGTAGTCGCCCATGATCCATTCGGTCAGGCCGCCGCCGATCACCGGGATGGCGCCGAACAGCGAGATGATCACCTTGGCGCCCCAGTAGGACATCTGGCCCCAGGGCAGCACGTAGCCCATGAAGGCCTCGGCCATCAGCACCAGGTAGATCACCATGCCCAGCAGCCAGACCAGTTCGCGCGGCTTGCGGTAACTGCCGTACATCAGCCCGCGGAACATGTGCAGGTAGACCACGACGAAGAACAGCGACGCGCCGGTGCTGTGCATGTAGCGGATCAGCCAGCCCCACTCCACGTCGCGCATGATGTATTCGACCGAGCTGAAGGCTTCCGCCGCGCTCGGCTTGAAATGCATCGTCAGGAAGATGCCGGTCAGGATCTGGTTGACCAGCACCACCATCGACAGCACGCCGAAGATGTACCAGATGTTGAAGTTCTTCGGCGCGTAGTACTCCGACATGTGCTTGCGGTAGACCGGCATCATGCCGGGGGCGCGCTCATTGACCCAGTCCATCACGCCGTTGGCGGCGTTGGTGGCGGCCTGCACGATCTTGTTCGTCATGGTTACGCGGCTCCCTTCGGATCAACACCGATGACCAGGGTGCTGTCGTTCTCGAAGTGGTAGGGCGGCACCGGCAGGTTGGACGGTGCCGGCTGCGACTTGTACACGCGACCGGCAAGGTCGTAGCGAGACTTGTGGCAGGGGCAGAAGTAGCCGCCCTTCCAGTCGGGGTCGAACGGCTGCGGCTTGACCTCGGCGTGCAGTTCCGGCGCGCAGCCCAGATGGGTGCAGACGCCCACCAGCACCAGGATCTCCGGCTTGATCGAGCGCCAGGTGTTCTTGGCGTACTCCGGCTGCTGGTCGGCGTTGTCCGACTTCGGGTCGGCCACCAGCGCATCCATCTGCGGCAGGATGTCCAGCATCGCCTTGGAACGGCGCGCGATGAAAATCGGCTGGCCGCGCCAGTTGATGACCAGCTGCTGGCCCTCCTCGAGCGCGCCGATGTCCTGGGACACGGGGGCGCCCGCGAAGCGCGCGCGCGCGCTGGGGCTCCACGACTTGATGAACGGCACCGCCGCAAAGCCGGCGCCCACCGCTCCCACCACCGCGGTCGTCGCGGTGAGGAACCGGCGCCGGCCGGTGTTGACCTCTTCGTTGGCCATCCCGCACTCCGAAAGAAAATTGCACGAAAACACGCTGCGGCTGGTCGGCGCGAACGCTGGCCGGACGCAAAAGACAGGGAAGTGTAACGGAACGCTTAACGAGCCGACAATCCGCCCCGCAGTGGCGAGGCCACCGGATTGAGCACGCCGCGATAGCGCTCGGCCAGCACGGCCACCCGCTGCACGTAGCGCTGGGTCTCGTTGTACGGGGGCACGCCGCCGTACTTGTCCACCGCGCCCTCGCCCGCGTTGTAACCGGCGGCGGCCAGGGTCAGGTTGCCGTTGAAACGCTTCAGCAGCCAGGCCAGGTACCGCACCCCGCCGCGGATGTTCTGCGCGGCATCGAATGCGTTGGTCACACCGAAACGGCTGGCCGTGGCCGGCATCAGCTGCATCAGCCCCTGCGCCCCTACCCGCGACAGCGCGCGCGGGTTGAACGCCGACTCGGCGTGGATGATGGCGCGCACGATGGCCTCGTCGACCCCATGCTGGCGGGCGGCGGCGCGGATCTCGTCCTGATAGGCGACGGTATTCAGCCGCAGGGTGCGGAAGTTCAGCCCCGGCATCGCGCCGCAGGCGTAGCACTTCTCGATGTAGCTGTAGTTGATGGTGTGCACCGAGCCGGCAGGCATGCCTGCCGGCCTTGCACTGGTGTAATTGCGAACGCCCTCGGCATCCACGAAGGAATACACCTGTCCGCGCACCACTTTCGGCGCGGAAGCGGATGCGGCAGGCGCCCTGGCGGCAGCTGCGACCGGCTCCGCCTTCGGCGCGAGGGTGTCCAGGCTTGGGGCGGCGGCAACGGTGGGCTTGGGGACCACCCGGGTTTTCGGGGCGCGGCCGGCGCGATAACTGCCCACCAGCTTGCACTGGGCGCCCGGCAGCCGCTTGCTGACATAGCTGTCCACGCCGTCAGCGCCGGCGCACTTGTAGATGCCGCCAGCAAGCGCCGGCAGAGGCAGCGCAAGCAGCGCGCCCAGCAGCAGAGAAACGAGCCATCCCCTCATGGGCGGCAAGTCTCCACGCATCGACGGACGTTGGCAAGTCCATGATTTTAAAGGTTCATCTCCCAACTCCGGGGAATGCGGCGCGGATCTTGAGGAAGAAGTAGGTG
>NZ_JAXOFT010000023.1:0-33563 GCF_036409385.1 Thermomonas sp. LB-4
CACTTTTTTCGCAGGGCGTCCTTGATCACGTCGTTCTCGAACATCTGCTCGGCCACCCGCCGGTGCACCTTGCGGGTGAAGAACAGCATCGAATAGCTCTTGCCGCTGCCCTGGGTGTGCCAGAACACGCCCAGCCTGCCCTGGTTCTGCGCGCGGTTGGCCACGGCGCGGATGGCGCGGTTCACGCCCAGGAACTGGTGGTTGCGCGCCACGATCCTGATGGTGCGCTCGCCCACATCGTCGAATAGGATGAAGTTCTCGAACAGGTCACGGGCATGAAGTACTCGTTGCTGGCCAGGCCGGAGTTGGCGCGCAGGAGGTCGGCGGCGCTCCACAGGCGCTTTTCGATGGCTTCGATGGTCTGGAGTTGACTCATGGTGTCTGTTGGGGTTGGGGCTGGCCGTGGCCGGGATGGCGGTCGCCAGCCCACGGATCCAGCGCAATGAAAAACGCCCGGAGTTCCGCCACCACCGCCTCAAGCGCCGGGGCGGCCAGCCGGTTGCGGCGCAGGAAGGCAGTCCACTGGGACTGCTTCTGCACATCGGTGGCAAAGGCGTCGGTCAGGCCGAACGGCACGCCCTCGGGCGGCGCGGTGCCGCGGCGCTGGAAGGTCGCGCGGATGGCATCGGCCAGGGTGGCGGGCGCCATCGCCTGCTCACGCAGTAGCGCCAGCAGGTCGAAGTAGTCCTTCATCCGGCTGTTGGCAATCCCCAGCGTGGCGATGGCCTCCAGCTTCTCGGCGAAGACGGTCTCGCGGGGATACACACGCAGGCGTGGCGGCGGGAACTCGTCCAGCATCACCGGATAGTCCATGTCCTGCGGGCCCGGCGTCACCGCATCGCCGAAACCGACATCCCACTGCACATGGCAGCGGGCGCCACCCAGAAACGCCACCAGACGGGCACGCAGCCCTTCGTAGGCGGCCTCCTCGCGGATGGGCTCTATCTGGATCGAGCCCAGCTCGAACCGCAGGCCGTCATCGGAATCGATCGCGCACAGCTCCGCGATGACGGCGTGCAACCGCTCGCCATCGGCCGGCCCGAAGCCCAAAAGATCGGCGTCCCGGGTGGGCCGGTGCGGCGCATCGAACCACAGGGCAAACAGCAGCGCACCCTTGAGCAGGAACTGGTCGCGGTGCGGTGATACCGACAGGCGATACAGCAACCGCTCTACGGCGAAGCGGTCGAGCACAAGCTGGAACTCTTCGCCACGCGCCCGCGCCCGATCCAGGAGGCGCTGGCGAATGGAGGCGGTCCGGCTGGCGGCGGGCACCCGCCCGTTCATGCCAGTGCTTCCAGGTAGGGCCGCATGATCCTGGTGACGCGGCAGATGGCCGCGTACCTCCAGAGCTCGTCCACGCTGGCAGCACGCGCACGCAGGGCCTCGCGCAGGGCCTCGATGGCAACGTCCAGGCCGACCAGACTGCGGAACTTGAAGCAGTCCGCCACCGTCTTCGCGACACTGGTGACGCGCACCTGCCTGTTTCCGATGGCGTGTGATTCCAGCCCTGCCGTTAGCGCTTCACCCGAAAAACGAACCACCTTCAGCGGGGGCCAGTCCAGCCGCGGCGGCCGGTCCTTGTTGCCGATGGCCACCCAGACCTCGAACGGCGCCTGCGTGGTCAGGCCATGCAGGCGCAGGGCGGTCAGCAGACACAGGCGCGCCTCGGGAATCCGCTCGGCCACCACCAGAACGCCCTCTTCGACGCCGGCCAGGGTTGCCCCGGGCGCGGTGTAAACGCCCCGGGCCAGTCGAACCAGATCGCCGGCCGCCACCAGGCGCGACAGTTGCGACCGGGCGACACCGGCGTCCACCAGCTCACGGGAGCGCACCACGCCCTTCTGCTGGATCAATGCCTTAGCGATGGCCGCGGGATGCGTCATGCACCGAGTGTTCCATAGCGTCGGTATTTTTGGAATGGCTACCGTCAGTTTGGAACCCCGCGACCGCCCGCACATCGTGTCCGAAATTCGCCGAGGCGATCTTCAAGAAAAAGAAAAACCCAGCCAAGCGGCTGGGTTTGAATTGGTGGAGGTGGGCGGAATCGAACCGCCGTCCGAAGGCACTCCATGCCCGGCACTACATGCTTAGCCCGGTGTTTGGTCTCGGATGCCGGCAACACACCGTGCGAAGCACGCCGTCATCCACACCCGCTAAGTTTCGGAGCCGGTTGGCGGGTCGCCGCCGGAACCTATCCCGTGATAATGACCCTACATCCACGAGCACAGGCACAAGTGGGTTCGGGGCTAGGCCTTAAGCGGCCAGAGCGTAGTTGTCGTCGTTGGCAACTATGAGTTTTGCAGCTGGATTAGCGAGGAAAGCTACCCCCTCGGCATGCGCCGTGCGATTTCGCGACCCCCGTCGAAGCCAGTGCACCCCCGGGAAGCGTCGATCTCACCGACACCTGCAGTATAGGGGCGGTGGCGGCATTCACAAGCCCGCGGCGGCGGGTGTTCATCCCCCGGATACGCAAGCGGGCCGCATCGCGCGGCCCGCTTGCTTCGAGGCACCCGGAAACCGCTTACGAACGCAACGGCAGCAGGCGGATTTCCACCCGGCGGTTCAGCGCACGGCCGGACTCGGTGTCGTTGCTGGCGATGGGATAGCGCTTGCCCATGCCGACGATCTCGAAACGCTCGCGCTGCACGCCCTGGCCCATCAGGTAGCTGGCCACCGAGTTGGCGCGCTGCTCCGAAATGCGCTGGTTGACCGCGTCGGTGCCGATGCTGTCGGTGTGGCCGCTGACCTCGACGATGGTCCGGTTGTACTCCTTCAGGGTGCCGGCAATGGTGCTCAGGGCCGGGTAGAACTGCGGCTTCACGTCGGTCTTGTTGAAGTCGAAGGTGACGCCATCCGGAAGGTTGAGCTTGATGACGTCGCCGTCGCGGCTGACGTCGACGCCGGTGCCGGCGGTGGCGCGGCGCAGTTCGGCTTCCTGGCGGTCCTGGTAGGCGCCGATCGAGCCGCCGGCCAGCGCACCGATGCCGGCCCCGACCATCGCATGCTGGCGGCGCTCCACCGCGCTGTCTCCGCTCAGCAGGCCGGCGGCGGCGCCGATGGCCGCGCCGATCAGCGCACCGCGCTTGGTGCGGTTGGGGTCATTGGGGTCGCTGGTCTGCCCCGTGTAGGTGGCGCAGCCGGCGGTCATCGTGGCCAGGCACACGCCCAAAATGGCGAGCTTGAAATGCGGCTTCATTGCGGAACTCCTCGTCTGGATGGCACGTTGGCGTTGCGGCGATGAGGCTAGGCGGCCGATGGTGGCCTGAATGTGAACGGGGCGCCGTCGCGTTAAGCCACGGTTGCGTCTTGCAGCAGCGCCTCCGCCGCCGCGGCATCCAACGGAGCATCCCAGGGCCCCATCATCGCCAGATACAGGAGCTTTTCGAATTCCGCGCCGAAGCGACGGACCACCGCGTCCGGGTCCGGGATCAGGCGGGCGTCGGCGATCAACCCGAAATGGACCTTGCCGCAATAGCTGAGGATCGACAGTCCCAGCCCGATCGAACCGGTCTGCGGCACCCAGAACATGATGTCGCGGAGCGTGCAGCCGGCCATGTACAGCGGCTGCTGCGGCCCCGGCACATTGGTGGCCACCGCGCTGGCCTTGCGGCTGAACAGCTCAAGCGCGACTTCCTGGACCGGCTGCGGGGCGATGCCGAGTGCGGCCAGCAGGCCATAGGCCACGATCGCCTGGCGCGATGCCTTCAGCTGGTTCATGCACTCGGCCACCCGCTGCAGGCGGCGCAGCGGGTTGTCCTCGCCCACCGGCAGGTCGAGGAAGACCAGGCCGAAATGGTTGCCCAGCTTCCGCGCGTGCTCCAGCGGGCGCAGGTTGACCGGTACCGTCGCGCGCAGGCTCATGCCCTCCAGCGCCTCGCCGCGCTCGCGCATGTAACCCCGCAGCGCCCCCGCGGCGGCGGCCATCAGCACGTCATTGACGGTGCAGCCGCAGGCGCGGCCGACCGCCTTCACCTCCTCCAGGTCCAGCGGCTCGGCCCAGGCCACCCGCTTGCTCACGCCCAGCTGGCCGCGCAGCAGCGATGGCGGGTCGTCGGGCAAGGACAGCGCATGGACCAGCTCGCGCGCGATGTCCCCGCCCTCCTTGGCCAGCAGCGTGGCCAGCGACGGGTCCTGCATCATCGCCATGCCCTGCCCCAGCGCCTTGCCGCCGAGCTTCAGATAGCGCTCCATCGCGCCCACCCTGCGGGCCACCGGCGCCGCCTGTTCCTTCAGCCAGGCCTTGTCGAGCCGGGAGGCCGAAGACGATTCGCGGCTGGTGTCGGTCAGCGACAGCAGCACCTGCACCAGCGCGATGCCGTCGGCATAGCAATGGTGGATGCGCGCCACCACCGCCGAGCCGCCCTGATAGCGTTCGACCAGATGGAACTGCCACAGCGGCTTGGTGGGATCCAGCGGACTCGACGCCAGCTCGCTGACGAAACGCTCCAGGGCGCGCTTCTCGGATGCGCGGCCCGGGCGCCCCGGCAAGCCTGCCAGCCGGACATGCCAGTCCAGGTCGAAATGCTCGTCCTCCACCCACTGCGCGCCGGCCGCGCCGTCCACCGGCTTCTGCCGGAACCGCGCATAGGACAGGAACCGCTGCTGGATGACCCGCTTCAGCTGCGCCAGCTGCATCGGCTCGGCGAACATCAGCACACCGGTGATCATCATCGGGTTGGTGGGCCGCTCCATGCGCAGCCAGGCGGTGTCCACGCGCGACATCGGGTGGCGCTTCGGCCCCCGGCGCTGCGGCTCGGCAGAACGCTTCAGGCGCGGCTTCGAGGTGGCCATCCTGCACTCCCGGTAGGTCCCCGCGAGTGAATCACGCCGCATCACGGGCGGTCAACGCAACCGCGGCTGGGCCATGCCGGGGACCGCGCGGCGCGGATATCGTGGCCGGCCGGTCAGACTGCCGCGGCAGATCCCCCGACATATTCGCGCGGCACGCGTTCGTTGAGCCGGGTCAGGATTTCGTATCCGATGGTGCCGGCGCGCTGGGCCACGTCCTCGACGCTGATCGTTTCGCCGCCCTGGGTGCCGATCAACACCACGTCGTCCTCGACGTAGGCGCTGCCGTCCGGGCCCAGGTCGACCATGAACTGGTCCATGCACAGGCGGCCCACGATCGGCCGGCGATGGCCACGGATCAGCACTTCCCCCCGGTTGGACAGCGCGCGCGGATAGCCGTCGCCATAGCCGATAGGCACGGTCACGACGTGGGTGTCATGCGGCGGCGCCCAGGTGGCGCCATAGCCGACCGGATGCCCGGCCAGCACGGTCTTGAAATAGACCACCTGCGAGATCAGCGACAGCGCCGGCTTCACGTCCACCGTGCGGTGCGCGCCCGGGTCCGGCAGCACGCCATAGAGCATGATCCCCGGCCGCACCATGTCCAGCCAGGTCTGCGGGTAGTGCAGCACGCCGCCGGAATTGGCGAGGTGGCGGATCGGCATCGGCGCGCCGATGCGTTCGAAATGCGCGCAGGCCTCGAGGAAACGCTCCAGCTGCAGCGCGGTCATCGGCGATGCCGGATCGTCGGCGCAAGCCAGGTGTGAATACACGCCCTTGACCGTGCACCAGCTTGAGGCCGCCGCCGCCTCGATCATCGGCCCGCACGAATAGCTGTGCACGCCGATGCGCTCCATCCCGGTGTCGATCTTCAGATGGACCACCGCCTTGCGGCCCAGCCGCTCGGCGGCGGCCTCGACCTTGCGCAGCTTGTCCAGCGAGGACACGGTGATTTCCAGGTCGTGCTGGATCAACTGCCCGACCTGGCGGCCGAGGATGCCGCCCAGCACCAGGATCGGCACGGTGATGCCGGCGCGGCGCAGCGCCATGCCTTCCTCGACGAAGGCCACGCCCAGCTGCTCCACGCCCTGCGCCTGCAGGTGGTGCGCCACCGGCACCAGGCCGTGGCCGTAGGCATTGGCCTTCACGATCGCCATCACCGGCACGCCCACGTGCGCGCGGATCGCGCGCAGGTTGCCGGCCAGCACGTCCAGGTCGACCACGATCCGGGTCGGCCGCTGGCTCATCAGTTCGCTCATGGGGCGTTATTCGAACACGCCCGGCCGCAGCTGCCTAGCCAATCTTCGGCATGCGCTCATTCGAAACTGCCGACGGTGTCGTGGGCGAGGTTGTCGAAGCGCGTGTACTCGCCGAAGAACTTCAGCTTGAAGCTGCCGGTGCTGCCGTTTCGGTGCTTGCCGATGATGATTTCGGCCAGGCCCTTGTCCGGCGAACTTTCCTTGTTGTAGTACTCGTCGCGGTAGATGAACACGATCATGTCGGCGTCCTGCTCGATCGCGCCGGACTCGCGCAGGTCGGCCATCACCGGGCGCTTGTCGGTGCGCGATTCCAGCGAGCGGTTGAGCTGCGACAGCGCGATCACCGGCACGTTCAGCTCCTTCGCCAAGCCCTTCAGCGAGCGGCTGATCTCGGAGATCTCGGTGGCACGGTTCTCGCTGTTGCCGGGCACCTGCATCAGCTGCAGGTAGTCGATCACGATCAGTCCCAGGTCGTGCTCGCGCTTGAGCCGGCGCGCCTTGGCGCGCAACACCTCCGGCGACAGGCCGGGGGTGTCGTCGATGAAGATCTTGATGCCGCTGAGCTGGGCGATGGCGCCGGTGACGCGGCTCCAGTCCTCGTCCTCCAGGTCGCCCACCTTCAGCCGCTGCGCGTTGACCCGTCCCAGCGACGAGATCAGGCGCATCGCCAGCTGGCCGGCGGACATTTCCATCGAGAACACCGCCACCGCCTTCTTCGACTTCAGCGCCCCGTATTCGGCGATGTTCAAAGCCAGCGTGGTGTTGTGCACGCATACATCGTTGGCGATGAAGTTGTGGGTATCGGCGATGGTCAGGTCGTAGACCTGCTGCTTGCCGACCGGGGTGATCGATTCGATCCGGTCCCAGATGACGTCGCTGCCGGCCAAATCCGCGAGGGACGGATCATCCAGCACCATGGCGATCCGAGCGAGGCGATCGCGCGAGATCCCACGCTTGCCGACGTGCAGATTGGAATCGCTGCAACCGGCGCGGCGGGCAAGCTCGGCCCAGGACATCGCCCCCTTGGCCTGACCGATCCGCTCCCAGACCGCCGCCGGCACCAGATCGACGTTGGAATGGCGACGCCGCATACGGATCGCGTCGACCACCGCCTGCAGCGCGGCGGACTTGCCAGTGATGCCAATCTCCGCCGCGAAGGTAGCGATAGACTCAGCGTCGGTGATGTCCAGCTGCCAAGACACGCGGCGGGACTGACGATACTTCACCCAACGCTGGCGCAGCTTGGCGATCACACCGAATCGCAGCAGCAGATGCTGCATCTGGCGCGCGAGTCGTTCGGACACAGAGGCATAGCCGAGCTGCGCCTGACCGCTGGCGAGGACGGTGGCCCAGCCATCGGTAGCGAACAGACGATTGATGAACGCCGCCAACTGCGTCTTCGGCAGGCGAAACACGGGTTGCGGCACGAACTTCTCGTGCGAACCGCAGCCCATCAGGCCCAGCTCCCGCAGCCAGGATGTCAACGGACTGGGCGCGTTGCGGCTGGTCGCACCATGACCGGCCGGCACCAGCCCGGCTGCCTCTATCTGGATGACAGTCGCGAGTCGCTGCAATCCTTCGGACGCTGGCACGGATTTACCGTGCACCCAATGCGAGAGAGACGCCGGCGCCACGCCGACCGCCGCAGCCACCTGCCGCGCGGAACGCCCGTCGGCCTGCAGCGCCTCGGTCAGCGACCGCGCAAATGTCGTCCGGTTCTCGCGGAGCGCGCAGGCATCGGTGCCGACCCGCCACGAGGCCGCCGCGCCGGGGCGACGCTCGACCTCGCGCGCCTGCAGCCCGCCGAACGCTTCAACCGCAGCGAGGAAGTCGGCCACGATCTCGGGATTGGTATTGGTGAACCGCGGCATGCTGCCGGTCAGCCCGCCGTCGCCGATCAGGTAGCCAAGCAGCGCCACTTCGCACTCCCGCAGGGGCTGGTCGCCGAACATCGGCAACCGTCGCGGCACGGCCACGTGATCGCCGACGGCGAGCGCGTGCAGCGGCTTCCAGCCGTCCATGGTCAGGAATGGATGGGGCGCAGTGGTCACCACGCGGCGGCCAAGCCGCGTGGTGACCTCAAACGTGGGTTTTTGGCCATCGTCGATGAAGTCCGAGACGTCGGCCCGTTGCAGCCGCATCGCATCGTCCAGCGTGGCGACCCGGCCGGAGCGCGCAGCAACAATCGACTCGATGGTAGCTACGGTGCCGTCTTCCAGCACGATCTCGGCATCGGCACTCAGGCATTTGCCCATCGCCGGACGCGCGGCCAGCACGATCAGGTCGGTGGGCTGCAGGCCGGCGGTCATCTGGTCGAATTCCACGTAGCCGGTCGGCAGGCCGGTGATGCCGCCGCCGTTCTCGGCGCGCTTCTGCAGGATCTCGAACGCCTCGGCCAGCGCGCGGCGGACCGGGGTGAAGTCCTGCTTGCCGCGCGAATGGCCTTCGGCGATCGCGAACACCGCCGATTCGGCCTGCGCCAGCAGTTCACCGGAGTCGCGGCCTTCGGGCTGGAAGCCGTCGTTGACGATGGTGGTGCCGACGTCGATCAGCCGGCGCTGCACCGCCTTGTCGCGGACGATCTCGGCATAAGCCTTGATGTTGGCCGCGCTGGGCGTGCTGGCGGCCAGCTCGACCAGATAGGCACCGCCGGCGACCTGCTCGCTGATGCCTTGCGAATCGAACCACTCGCCCACCGTCACCGCATCGCAGGGGCGGTTCTTCTCCACCAGCTCGCGCACCGCGCGATAGATCAGCTGGTGGTCGCGCCGGTAGAAATCCTCCTCCACCAGCTGGTCCGCCACGCGATCGAACGCGTTCGGATCCAGCATCAGGCCGCCCAGCACCGCCTGTTCGGCCTCGATCGACTGCGGCGGCACGCGCAGCTGCTCGACCCGGTGTTCGTTGCGGGTCTGGAAGCTGGCATCGGAACGGATCCCCGACCTTGCGCTCATCGGCAGCGTGACTCCCCTGTCGACCCGTCGTGGCGGGCCGGTTGTTGTTGTGCGGTGGAAAAGATCATCGTAGTCGGCACCGGCGGCGAGCGTTGCAGATAACCCTGTGGATAACCGGTGGGCATCTCACTGGCTGCGACACCGACGGCGACCGCCACGGCGCTGGTGGCGATGGGACCGGGTCGGGCGCGGGACAATCGGCGACATGGATGTCGCCGATTAGCCCACATGGACGTACTTGCGGCGTGTCCCGCGCCCGACCCGGGCCCGGCGCCGCCAGCGCCCGGGGACAGTTCGCAAAAAACGGAACGGGCGCCTTGCGGCGCCCGTCCGGATACTGCGTGACGCGGAAGACTCAGGCGGCTTCCGGCACCACCACCACCTTGACGGTGGTGTCGATGTCGGCATGCAGGTGCACCAGCACCTCGAACTCGCCGGTGTGGCGCAGCGGGCCTTCGCCCATCACCACTTCGGACTTGTTCACTTCCACGCCCAGCTGCTTGGTCAGGGCCTCGGCGATCTCGCGCGGGCCGACCGAACCGAACAGCTTGCCTTCGGTGGACGCATTGGCGGCCACGGTCACGCTGGCATCGGCCAGCTTGGCCTGGCGCGCGGAAGCGGCGTCGAGGGTGGCCTGGGCCTTGGCCTCGTACTCGGCGCGCTTGGCTTCGAACTCGGCCAGGTTGGCGGCGGTGGCCGGCACGGCCTTGCCCTGCGGCACCAGGTAGTTGCGGCCATAGCCCGGCTTCACGTCGACCTTGTCGCCGAGGTTGCCGAGGTTGGTGACCTTCTGCAGGAGGATCAGTTGCATGGTGTTTCTCCGTATTCGTTAGCAGGCACGGCCTGCAACGGGTGCTGTCCGAATCGGACGGAATGGACAGGTTCGCGGACGCAGTCGGCGCTGGTCCGGCCGCGGGGCCGGACCAGGCTGTAAGAGCGTCAGACGTTGTGGTTGTCGGTGTACGGGATCAGGGCCAGGAAGCGGGCGCGCTTGACCGCGTTCTGCAGCTGGCGCTGGTACTTCGACTTGGTGCCGGTGATGCGGCTGGGCACGATCTTGCCGGTCTCGGTCAGGTACTGGCGCAGGGTGTTGAGATCCTTGTAGTCGATCTCGGTCACGCCCTCGGCGGTGAACTTGCAGAACTTGCGGCGGCGGAAGAACTTGGACATGGGCGTGATCCTCAGGCGGCTTCGGCGTTTTCGTTGTCGCCAGTGCCCACGGCACTGTCGCTCTCGTCGTCGCGGCGGCGACGCTCGGGCTTGTCGCCCTTCTCGTCCTTGTTCTTCATGATCAGGGACTGCTCGGTCACGGCGTCGTCGCGACGCATGACCAGGTGGCGCAGGATCGCGTCGTTGAAGCGGAACGTGTCGACCAGCTCGTCCAGCACGGACTGCTCGGCCTCGATGTTCAGCAGCACGTAGTGCGCCTTCACCAGGTTCTGGATCGGGTAGGCCAGCTGGCGGCGGCCCCAGTCTTCCAGGCGGTGGATCTTGCCGTTGCCGGCCTCGATGGCGCCCTTGTAGCGCTCGATCATCGCCGGGACCTGCTCGCTCTGGTCCGGATGGACCAGGAACACGATTTCATAGTGACGCATGGTGGTTTCCTTGTGGATGGCGGCTGGCGCGATGCCGGCCGGACAGCCCTCGGCCACCTGCCGCTGACTCGGACAGGCGCGTTCGGGCAAGAACTCCCGCGGACGGGAGCCGGCCATTATCGCCAATCAAGGACTTGCGCGCAAATCAGGCCGGCTGGGCCGGCCCGGTGGTGAAGCTGGAGCCGCAGCCGCAGCCGCCGGTGACATTGGGGTTGTCGAAGGTGAACTGCTCGTTCAGCCCCTGCTTCACGAAGTCGATGCGGGTGCCGTCCACCTGCGGCAGGCTGCCGGCGTCGACGAAGATGCGCACGCCGCCGGCATCGAACACCACGTCGTCCGCGCCCTGCTCGCGCGCCATGTCGACCTTGTAGCCCCAGCCCGAGCAGCCGCTGCGGGACACGCCGAAGCGCAGCCCCAGCGCCTTGGGATCGGCGTCGAGATAACCGAGGATGCGGTCGCGGGCGGTATCGGTGAGCAGAATGGCCATGCGGGGATTGTAGCTCCGGTAAACTCCCCGCTCCATTTCGTGCTTGCAACGCAGGATTTCAAGATGACGACGATCTCCGTGGCCCAGGCGCTGGCCGGGCACCTGCCGGAAGGCGGCCAGGTATCCGTGCGCGGCTGGGTGCGCACGCGCCGTGACTCCAAGGCCGGCCTGAGCTTCGTCAACGTCAGCGACGGCTCCTGCTTCGCGCCGATCCAGGTGGTGGCGCCGGACACCCTTTCCAACTACGAGTCCGAGGTGAAGCACCTGACCACCGGCTGCGCGGTGATCGCCACCGGCACCCTGGTGAAGTCGCAGGGCCAGGGCCAGAGCTTCGAGGTGCAGGCGTCCAGCATCGAGGTCGTAGGCTGGGTGGAAGACCCGCTGACCTACCCGATGCAGCCCAAGCAGCATTCGCTGGAATACCTGCGCGAATTCGCCCATCTGCGCCCGCGCACCAACCTGTTCGGCGCAGTGACGCGCATCCGCCACTGCCTGGCGCAGGCGGTGCACCGCTTCTTCCACGAGCGCCAGTTCTACTGGATCAGCACGCCGATCATCACCACCTCCGACGCCGAAGGCGCCGGCCAGATGTTTCGCGTCTCCACCCTGGACATGGCCAACCTGCCGCGCGATGGCAAGGGCAACGTCGACTTCAGCCGCGACTTCTTCGGCAAGGAAACCTTCCTCACCGTGTCCGGCCAGCTCAACGTCGAGGCTTACTGCCTCAGCCTGAGCAAGGTCTACACCTTCGGCCCGACCTTCCGCGCCGAGAACAGCAACACCACGCGCCACCTGGCCGAGTTCTGGATGATCGAGCCGGAAATCGCCTTCGCCGACCTCAATGACGACGCCAACCTCGCCGAAGATTTCCTGAAGTACCTGTTCAAGGCGGTGCTGGACGAACGCGGCGACGACATGGCGTTCATCGCCGAGCGCGTGCAGAAGGACGCGATCACCCGGCTGGAGAAGTTCATCAACGCGCCGTTCGAACGCATCGACTACACCGATGCGATTTCGCTGCTGCAGAAGTCCGGCAAGAAGTTCGAGTTCCCGGTCGAATGGGGCCTGGACCTGCAGACCGAACACGAACGCTGGCTGACCGAGGAACACGTCGGCCGTCCGGTGGTGGTGATGAACTACCCCGAGCAGATCAAGGCGTTCTACATGCGCATCAACGACGACGGCAGGACCGTCGCCGCGATGGACGTGCTGGCGCCCGGCATCGGCGAAATCATCGGCGGCAGCCAGCGCGAGGAGCGCCTGGACGTGCTGGATGCGCGCATGGCGCAGTTCGGCCTCGACCCGGCACACTACGGCTGGTACCGCGACTTCCGCCGCTACGGCACGGTGCCGCACGCCGGCTTCGGCCTCGGCTTCGAGCGGTTGGTGGTGTACGTGTGCGGCCTGGCCAACATCCGCGACGCGATCGCCTACCCGCGCGCGCCGGGTTCGGCGGAGTTCTGAGCCCGCCATGGATGCCGACCTCGTCCTGTTCCTCGCCCTGTTCGCCTTCGCGATCGCCATCGCGGGCGCCACCGCGTTCGTGATCTTCTGGCCACTGACGCTGGTGCACCTGCGCGACCGCCATCCGCAGCTGGTGGCGCAGCTGGGGCCCGGCGCCTTCCTCAAGCCCACCGCGCTGTGGTGGCTGCTGCGCGGCGGCTATCGCGCCACGCCCGATCGCAGCCTGTCGGGCCTGGCCACGCCGTCCCGGGTTTCGCTGCTGGTGATCCTGGGCGGCATCGCGATGGGCGGCGTGCTGTGGATCGTCGGGAAGGGACTGTCATGAACGCGACGGGGCATGACAGCTGGTGGCTGGCCACGCTCGGCCGCACCGTGGTGTGGGCGCGCCTGCGCGAGCGCGAGGCCGGCACCGCCGAGGTATTCGACAGCGACGGCAACACCCTCGCCTATGACAGCACCGACACCGCGCGCGCCGCGCTGATGGACGCCGAGTATGTGGCGTTCGAGGGGCTGGATGAGGACGACGCGCTGGCGCGCGGGTTCTCGCTGGCTGACATCGCACCGCCGTCGGCGCGCGACGACGACGCGCTGCGCGCGCTGATGGTGCAGTCGCTGGGCGCACGCGCGTAGGACTCCGCGCCCGCATCCGCCTGCGCGGTTGATGTCGCCGGCGCAAGGCGCGCGTGCGTTCTGGAAATCCGCTCCACCCGTCGAACCCTGCGGCCTTCGCTCGACCCTGGCCGCCGTGGCTTGCAGGCTGAAGGTCGCACCCCTGCGGTGGGCCGCTACGGGTTTCCGTCGGAGTTCGACGCGGGGCGGACGCTGCCGTTGTCTTCCTGCAGTTCAGGCTTGAACGGCACCGCGGGCGCGGCGCGGCCGGTCGAGGACTGTTCGTTGACGTCCGGGTCCACCGGCATGCAGCCGCCGCCGAATTGCAGCAGCGATACCACGCACTTCAATTTCAGGCCCGTGCCGGGAATCGGGATCGACAGCTCCTTGATGCCGCGCCGCACCCATTCCTGCAGCAGCGTGCCCTGCGGAATCCAGTACTTGTCGAAGCGGGTGCCGCGGTACTCCAGCCCCGGCCGCTTCAGCCAGGTGCCCGCGCGGTCGAGGTCGACACCGTTCTGCTCCAGCCACTCGTCCGGCAGGCGCGCGCTGCCATCGGCATTGAACAGGCCCGATTTGCCATCACTCTTGCTTCCTTCACCGTTGCCGGTGCCGGCGACCGCGCGTTGCGAGGCACCCCAATCGTCGCTCTTCGCCGCACCGGGCCAACCGCCGGGCGCCGGCTTCAATCCGGGGCCGGCGCCGGTGCCGGTTGCGGCGACCCCGCGCCCCCCCGCCGGCGCGGTCCGCGCGCCCTGCCCGCTGCCAGCCTGCGCCTGCCCGGCGCCTGCGCCGGCGGCACGCGCGCCGCCGCCCGCCGCGGGGTTGTCCGACTCGGCCGGGGCGCCGGCCGCGCGGCCCGCGTCGGGCTTCAAGGGCAACTCGCGCACCTGCCCCACGCGCTGCGGTACCCGCAGCTGCGCCACGTCATCGGCGGTGGGCACCGCACGTTCGCGCGGCTGAAGGCGCGCATCCGGCCGGAACACTTCGACTGCGCGCACCTGCTCGCGCAATTCCGGCGCGCGCAGCTGCGCCTGCTGCGGCAGCGGCTGCAGCGTGCGCAGCGCAGGCGCTTCCAGCGTCGGCAGCGATTCCACCTGCTGCGGCGGTGGGGTTTCCCGCAGGGTTGCCTGCGGCAGCACCACGCTGCGTTCCCGCGGGGGCGGCAGCTTGAATCCGTCCGGCTGCGGCTGGGGCACCTCGCTGAGCCGCAATACCTGTCGCGCATCCGGCGGCTGCGGCTGCGGCGGCGTCGGCGACGGCTCCAGCTGCGGCACCGGCCGGCTGGCATCGATGGGCTGCTGCGGCGGCAACGCCACCGCATCCACCGTCGGTGGCAATTCGGCCGCCGTGGCCTGCGCCGGAACGGCAGCGGCGTCCTGCACCGGCGCAGGCGCGGGCCGGGAAGCGGGCGATGCCGACGGCGAGGGCGCAGCCTGCGCGCCCTGTTCGGCCAGCGCACCGCCCCCCGTCTCCGCGTTGCCGCGCCCGATGAAGCGGACCTGCACCACCTGCCCCGGCGCATCGTCCCGCCGCGCCAGTTCCGCCAGGTGGAGATACATCAGCCATAGCAGCGCGGCCGCCAGCAGCAGGTGCAGGATCAGGTCCGCGACGCCCACGCCAACGCGCAGGGCGCGCTCCTCGCGCGGGTCGTCCGGTCGCGCCAGCCGCTGCAGATGGAAGAACGGCAGGCCCCACCGCGCGGCCCGGCCTTGCGCCGCATAAGTCAGCCGCTGGGCAAGCGGCGCCACCCAGGCTTCCATGCGCGCACGCGCGGCGCGGGCGTCGAGCTGCGGCTGCGCGTCGAACCAGCGCTGCCATCCGGCGGGCATCTCCCCCGGCGTGCCGACATGTCCCCGCTTGAGCAGGCGCCGTTGTTCGAGCGCGGCGATCAGGTCCTGTGCCGTCGTCACGCGCGCCCGGTTCCGTCAGTTCGACATGTACGGCGCGCTGCCGCTGGCGTGGTCGGTGACATCGCGCACCCCGGTCACGCCCGGCACCTTCTCCAGCAGCGTCTTCTCGACGCCCTGCTTCAGGGTGATGTCGACCATGCTGCAGCCGTGGCAGCCGCCGCCGAAGTTGAGCACCACGATGCCGTCGCGGGTGATCTCGGTGAGAGTCACGTGGCCCTTGTGCATCGCCAGCTGCGGGTTGATCTCGTTTTCGATCACCCAGCGGACGCGCTCGACCAGCGAGGCGGCTTCACCTGGTGCGACGCCCTTGATCTTGGGCGCGCGGATCTGCAACTGGCCGCCGGTGGCCATCGCCGCGTAATCGATTTCGGCGCCGTCCAGGAAGGGCACGCTGGGCGCATCCAGCCACAGGGTGAAGCCTTCGCAATCGATCGCCCATTCATCGCCGGCAAGTTCGTCCGGCTCGGCGAACTCCAGGCGCACGTCGGCACGCGCGGTGCCGGGGTGCTGGGCGGACAGGCGCACGCCCAGACCGGGGATCGCCTCGCGCTCGATCAACTTGCGGAAATGGGTCTGCGCGGCTTCGGAAATCTGGATCATGCGGCTATTCTAGCGGCGCGGCGTTGCCGCTGCGTATCGCCCGCACCCCGGTTCAGTTCGCGCACGGAGAGTACCCATGGCCGATCTAATTCCCCTCGCCCAGGCCCGCTGCATCACCCGCCGCGGCCACGAGCACCGGCTGGGCGAAGCCCGCATCCGCGAGCTGCTGCCGCAACTGCAGGGCTGGGAGCTGCTGGAAAACGGCCATGTGCTGGGCAAGACCTTCCGCTTCCCCGATTACTACCGGACGATGTCGTTCGTGAACGCGCTGGCCCACGTCGCCAACGCCGAAAACCACCATCCCGACCTCTCGGTGCACTACGACCGCTGCGTGGTGCACTTCTCCACCCACGACGTGGGCGGACTGAGCGAGAACGATTTCATCTGCGCGGCAAAGGCGGACCTGCTGGCGTGAATACGCCGCGCCCCTTTCTTGCCCTGTTCCTGCTGCCGCTTCCCATGCTGGCGAACGCACAGCAGCCCTCCGTTTCCCCACAGGCTTTGAACACACAGGCGATGGCCGCCTACAACAGCAAGGATTTCGCCACCTGTGCCCGGCTGCTGGGCCAGCTGGTCAACGATCCTGCACTGAAACCCGGCGCATCGCTGGTGTACAACGCCGCCTGCTGCCAGTCGCTGGCCGGCAATCCTGCCGCCGCGCTGGGGCTGCTGGATCGGGCCTCGACCATCGATACGATTTCAGCGACGGATATCGAGGCCGACGCAGACCTTGTCGCCGTGCGCGCACTTCCGGAATGGCAGGCGCTGCGGGAAACCCTGATCCAGCGGGAAGACGCGCGACTGGCCGGCCTCGACCGCGAATTGCGCAAGGAACTGCTGGCGCGGCAGGTGCTGGACCAAGACATCCGCAAGCGCGCCACCGCGGCCGGCAATCCGCCACCCAAAGCACTGATGGATGAGTGGGCGCGCATTGACCACGACAACACCAAATGGATGAAGACCGTGCTGGCCCGCCAGGGTTGGCCCGGCAAGAGTCTGGTCGGCAAGGACGGCGCCAGCGCCGCATGGCTGTTCGTCCAACACGCGGACATGGACAAGCCTTTCCAGAAGGAGGCCATCAAGCTGCTGGAAGCCGCCGTGGCCAAGGGCGAGGCAGAAGGCAGGGATCTGGCCTACCTGACCGACCGCATCCTGGCCGGTGAAGGCAAGCCGCAGCGCTACGGCACCCAGTACCACGCGATCGACGGCAAGCTGGTGCCGCAGCCGATCGAGGACGCCGAACATGTGGATGCGCGTCGCGCCGCGGTCGGACTGTCGACGCTGGCCGAGTACGACAAGGTCATGCAGGCCAACTATCGGCCGGCACCCGCACAAGCCGGCGCGGCCGCTCCTGCCAAGCCGGACTAACCCAGCCGGTCCAAGACCTCGATCAACTCCGGCACCAGCGGGGCATTGAGCGAATACGGCGTCTTGCCGGCGTCGAGCGCGAATTCCAGCGTAAAGGCGTGCAGGAACAACCGCTTCAGCCCCACCTGCTCACGCAGCCGCTTGTTGGCCGCCGCGTCGCCGTACTTGTCGTCGCCGGCCACCGGGTGGCCGATGTGCTGGGCGTGCACGCGGATCTGGTGGGTGCGACCGGTTTCGATGCGGACTTCGCAGTAGCTCTGGCCGCCACGCCGCTCCAGCATGCGGAAATGGCTCATCGACGGCTTGCCGGCCGCATTCACCTGCACATGCCGCTCGCCGCCCTGGCGCAGGCCGACGTGCAGCGCCGCGTCCACGCTCATGGTGCCGCCGGGCATGCGCCCGACCAGCAGCGCCAGATAGCGTTTTTCGATGCCAGATCCGTGATCTTCCCGCAACAATCGCTGCAGTTCCGACAAGGCCGAGCGCTTCTTGGACAGCACCAGCAGGCCCGAGGTGTCGCGGTCCAGCCGATGCACCAGTTCCAGCGTGTCGCGCGGACGCAGGGCGCGCATCGCCTCGATCACGCCGAAGGAGATGCCACTGCCGCCGTGACTGGCGATGCCGGAGGGCTTGTTGATGGCCAGCAGGCGGGCGTCCTCGAACACGATCGATGCCTCGAGCGCCGCCAGCAACCCTTTCGGCGGCAAACGTCCGGCATCTTGCGGCGATTCGATACGAACAGGCGGGATTCTCACCTCATCCCCCACCTCCAGCTTGCGCTCGGCCTTGGCCCGGCCGCCGTTGATCCGCACCTGCCCGCTGCGCACCAGCTTGTAGACCAGGCTGCGCGGAGCGCCCTTGAGCTGACCCAGCAGGAAATTGTCCAGCCGCTGCCCGGCGCGATCATCGGGCACGCGCACAGTGCGCGCGCCGCCGCTGGTGGGGGTATCCGGCTGTGTCATTGGAGGCTGATCTGCTACACTCGGGGGGCGATGCAAGGGTTTGATTTCGCAGGAAGTGTCGGGCGGTTGACCGCCCATCCGGCCGAAAGCCGGCCTGCCTGGCGAGCCCCGCCGCAGTGACGTTGCCACCGCCCTCGGGGCGGACATGTTAACGGCTGCGCGGCAAACCCGCCCATTTGCCGGCCCCCGCCGTGACTCTGCCCGTTGAACAACGCCCCGTGCGACGCGCCCATTCCCTCCAAGGCATGTGGCGGCGGTCGCCGGCCCAGCAAGCCCATTACAAGGAAATAGCGCTCCCGCGGTTCGCCGTGGTGTGGCAGCGCTGGAAAACTCGAAAGCGGCACGGCCAGCGCCCCGCGCGGCCGCGCGCTTGGTGGTATCCAGAAGCGAAACGCCCATGGCGTTCCGCGCGGCACCCATGACCGGGTGTGGCAGCGCACAAGGAACGCACAATGAAGCGAATGCTCATCAACGCCACGCAGGCGGAAGAACTGCGGGTCGCCATCGTCGACGGACAGAACCTGTACGACATCGACATCGAACAGCCGTCCCGCGACAACAAGAAGTCAAATATCTACAAGGGCCGCATCACCCGGCTCGAGCCCTCCCTAGAAGCGGCCTTCGTCGAATACGGCGCCGACCGCCACGGCTTCCTGCCGCTGAAGGAGATCTCCCGCGACTACTTCCAGGCGGGCGTGGACCACAACAAGGCCGGGATCAAGGAACTCCTGCGCGAAGGCCAGGAAGTGGTGGTGCAGGTGGACAAGGAGGAGCGCGGCAACAAGGGCGCCGCCCTGACCACGTTCATCTCGCTGGCCGGCCGCTACATGGTGCTGATGCCGAACTCGCCGACCGCCGGCGGCGTCTCGCGCCGCATCGAGGGCGACGACCGCGCCGAGCTTAAGAAGGCGATGGACGCGTTGACCATCCCCGACGACATGGGCGTGATCATCCGCACCGCCGGCGTCGGCCGCGACGCGGAGGAGCTGCAGTGGGATCTGGACTACCTGCTCAGCATCTGGCGCGCGATCGCCGAGGCCGCGCTGACCAAGCCGGCGCCGTTCCTGATCTACCAGGAATCGCGCCTGATCGTGCGCGCCCTGCGCGACTACATGCGCTCCGACATCGGCGAGATCCTGGTGGACACGCCGGAGATGTACGACGAGGCGCTGGAGTTCGTCGAGCAGGTGATGCCCCACAACAAGCGCAAGCTGAAGCACTACACGGACGACGTGCCGCTGTTCAACCGCTTCCAGATCGAGTCGCAGATCGAGAACGCCTACGAGCGCACCATCCGCCTGCCCTCCGGCGGCGCGCTGGTGATCGACCAGACCGAGGCGCTGACCGCCATCGACGTCAACTCGGCGCGCGCCACCAAGGGCGGCGACATCGAGGAAACCGCGTTCAACACCAACCTGGAGGCCGCCGAGGAAGTGGCCCGCCAGCTGCGCCTGCGCGACCTGGGCGGCTTGGTGGTGATCGACTTCATCGACATGTCGTCGAACAAGCACCAGCGCGACGTGGAGAACAAGCTGCAGAACGCGCTGAAGTACGACCGCGCGCGCGTGCAGATCGGCCGCATCAGCCGCTTCGGCCTGCTGGAGATGAGCCGCCAGCGCCTGCGCCCGAGCCTGGGCGAGGCCAGCCAGATCGTCTGCCCGCGCTGCGAGGGCCACGGCCGCATGCGCAGCATCGAGTCGCTGTCGCTGTCCATCATCCGCGTCGCCGAGGAGCACGCCATGAAGGACAACACCGGCCAGGTGCTGGTGCAGGCGCCGGTGGAGATCGCCAACTTCCTGCTCAACGAGAAGCGCAACGCGCTGCGCGAGATCGAGCGGCGCCACGATGCGCCGATCGTGATCGTCGCCGACGAGCAGCTGCATACGCCGCACTACGAAGTCACGCGCATCCGCGACAACGAGATGGGCGAGGAAACCAGCCGGCCCAGCTACCAGCGCGGCACCCCGCGCAAGCTGAACACCATCGCCCTCACCAAGGCGCAGCTGAACATCCCGCCGCCGGCCGTGACCAAGGTCAAGCCCACCCAGCCTGCCCCGCTGCGCGAACCGAAGCCGATGCCGCAGGAACCGCAGCAGGCGCCTGCCCCGGCATTCGCCCAGGCGGCCCAGCCGGCCCCCTCGGCGGCGCCTGCCCCGGGTGGCGTGATCGGCTGGCTGCGTGGCCTGTTCGGTGCGGCGCCGGCCGCCACCGCCCAGGCCCCCTCGCGCAGCGAAGGCAATGCCCGCCGCGACGAGCGCGGCAGCCGACGCAGCGAGCGTGATGGGCGCGGCAATCGCGAGGGCCGCCGTGACGAGGGCCGCCGTGACGAGGGTCGTCGTGACGACGGTCGCCAGCGCGACAACCGCGGCGAAGCCCAGAAGCAGCAGCAAAAGCAGAAGCAGCCGCAACAGCAGAAGCAGGACAAGCCGCAGCAGTCGGCGCAGAAGCAGGAGCGCCAGCCGCAGCAGAAGACCCAGGAGAAGGCGCAGCAGCCGCAGCACAAGCAGCCGCGCCCGCCGAAACAGGAGCGGCCGTCCAGCGAGACCGCGCCGCCAACTGACGCCGCCGCCGCGGCCGCTGCTGCCCTGCTTGCGTCCCATGCGTCCGCTGCCAACCAGCCGGCCGCGGCCATGCCACCGGCGGCAGCGGCTGAAGCCCTCCCGTCGACCGAGGTCGCGCAGCTGCCCCAGGCCACGCAGCAGGAAGGGTCAGGCGACGCTGCACCCGGCAACACGGACGAAACCGCTGCGGGCGAAGGTGGCGGCAAGCGCCGCCGCGGCCGTCGCGGTGGCCGTCGCCGTCGCCGTGGCAACGGCGAGGCAATGGGCAGCGCCGACGAGGCGACGCTGGATCAGGACGAAGGGCTGGACGAAGTGGTCGGCGCCGACACCAACCAGCCGGAGTTCGATTTCGACGATATCGAGACCCCGGCCCCGGCCGTCGCCGTAGCTGCGGCCGATCCTGCCGCGCTGCGCCACGGCGAGCAGGCCGCTGCGAAGACCGAAGCACCGGCACCGCAGCCGGCAGCGGCAGCGATCGCAGCCGTTGCGGCCGCCGCACCCGAACGCTCACCGGCACCGGCGACCGCGGATGTCGTCGCGCCTGTCGCACCGGTGGCGGATACCGAAGCCGACTCTCTGCCCCCGGCGGACGCGGTGAGTGCAACGGCCTCGGTGGACCTCGATGTTGAAGTCGAGGCTGAGCGCACCGCAGCTGCCAGCGATGCAGTGGCTGCGACCTCGACTCCCGCCTCGGCTGCCACGGCGCAGGCCGCGGACGCCAGCCCGGCGGAAGTGGCCGTTGCGCAGGCCGGCATTGCCGCCGCCCAGCCGGATCTCATTCCGCAGGCAGCGCCTTCGACCGCAACGGAAGCGGCACCGGCCGTTGATCCGTTCGCAGCGGCCACGCCGTCACCGGCGGCCGCGCCTGCCCCGGATGCCACCATGCGCGGGTTGTTCGAATCGCTGCCGGAAGTCGAGCCGGCCGCACCGGAAGCGCAGGTTGCCGCGACGGAAGCCGCGGGCAAGGATGCGGACGAGCCGCGTCACAACGCCTGATTCCGGGCGGTACCGAGCAGAACAGATGGCGCCGGGAAACCGGCGCCATTTCATTTGCATCATCGGAATTCGAGCGCTGCCGCGGCGGCGCAGCCATCGCGCAGGACTCAGTGCACGGCCTGCGCCGGGTCGATCAGGCCGTACTGGCCCACCAGCCGGGCCAGCGCGATGTTGTCCTGGATGCCGAGCTTCTCGAACAGCCGGGTCTTGTGGGTGTTGACGGTCTTGGCGCTCAGGCTGAGCTGGCGGGCGATGGCTTCCTGCCGCAGGCCCTGGTTCAACAGCAGGGCGACTTCCAGCTCGCGCGGGGTCAGCGTGTCGAACGGCGATGCCGACTCCCCCTGCAGGCCCGAAAGCGCCATGCCCTGCGCGATGCTGCTGGCGAGGTACTTGCGCCCGCGCGCCACGTCGCGCACGGCGCGCAGTAACTCGGACGCGTCGCTGGCCTTGCCGACGTAGCCGAAGGCGCCCGCCTCCAGCAGCCGGCGCGGCATCGGGCCGTCTTCCAGCACCGACACCGCGATGACCCGCGTACCGTAATCGCCGCGGACGACCCGCTCGGTCAGCTCAAGCCCACTGAGCCCCGGCAGGTGCAGGTCGCACAGCACCACGTCCGGCCGGAGACGGCGGATCTGCGGCAGCGCCGCTTCCGCACTGTCGGCTTCGCCGATCACTTCGATATCGTCCTCCGCGCCCAGAATCAGGCGGAACCCGGCACGCACCAGCGCGTGGTCATCGACGATGAATACCCTGATCCCCATCACGGCGCTCCCTGGTCCGATGGGCACAAGGTAGCGCCCCACCCCGTCCCGGCCAAGCAGGATTTGCCGGAATGAACGTTAGGAAAAATCCGACCCGCGCGCCGCCAGCATCCGGTCAAGCACCGATTTGAGGGCCAGCGGGCGCAACGGCTTCATCAGCAGCGGCAAACCGGCTTCCTGTGCGGCGGTGCGTACCGCGCCGGTCTGGTCGGCACTGAGGATCAGGCACGGCGAGGCCGGGAACGCCGCCACCAGGCGGCCATGCAGCGCCACGCCGTCATCGCCGCCGTCGAGGTGGTAATCGAAGATCCACAGGTCGATCGCCTCCTGCGCGAGCGACGCCGCCGCGGCATCGCCATCGGCTGCGGCCCGCACCTGGCAGCCCCAGCTGCGCAGCACTGCCGCCAGCGCCTCGCGCGCCGGGGCTTCGTTGTCGACCACCAGCACGCGCAGTCCGACCAACCCGCGCGGCGCGGCGCGGTGCGGCTGCGCCGCCGGCGCGCGCGGCACGTCGATGGCGAAAACGCTGCCGCGACCGGGCGTGCTGCGCAGCGATACATCCGATCCCAGCAGTTGGGCGATACGGCGGGCAATCGCCAGACCCAGGCCCAATCCCTGCCCCGGCGCATCCTCGCCACGCCGGAACTCCTCGAAAATCGCTTCACGCTGGGCTGCATCGATGCCGGGCCCGGTGTCGTGGACTTCGATGCGCAGCTCGTTGCCGCACCGACGCACGCCCAGCAGCACCCGGCCGCTTGCGGTGTAGCGCAGCGCGTTGGCGAGGAAGTTCTGCAGCACCCGTCGCAGCAGCTGCGGGTCGCTGCGCACCCAGACACGGGTGGGCACGAAGTCCAGGCGCAGGCCGCGCTGGCGGGCCAGCACCCGGAATTGGGCGATCAGCGGGTCCAGCACGTCGGCCAGCGGAAAGGCGCGCGGCTCCGGCACCAGCCCGCCCGCCTCCAGCCGCGACATGTCCAACAGGGTGGTCAGCAGGTCGGTAGTGGAATCCAACGCGGCGCCGATCTGCCGGGCCAGCTCGCGCTGCTCGCCGTCGCCACGCTGCTGCAGGGTGTCGGTGAACAGGTGCGCCGCGTGCAGCGGCTGCAGCAGGTCATGGCCGATCGCGGCAAGGAAGCGGCTCTTGGCGTCGTTGGCGTGCTCGGCCTCGCGCTTGGCGGTTTCCAGCAGCACGGTGCGCTCGGCCACCCGCTGCTCCAGCGTCTCGTTGACGCGCATCAGCCCGGCCTCGGCCTGGCGGAACGCGGTGACGTCGGTGAAGGTGGCGACGAAGCCGCCCCCCGGCATCGGGTTGCCGCGGATCTCGACGATGCTGCCATCGGGGAACACCCGCTCGGACAGATGCGGCGTGCCGGCGCGCATATGCGCCAGCCGCCGCTGCAGTGCCGCTTCGTCGCGGGAGGGATCGATGCTGGCGATCTCGCGCAGGGCCCAGCGCGCCGCTTCGGCGATCGGCATGCCCACATGCAGCATCCCCGGCGGGTAGCCGAACAGTTCCTCGTAGCGGCGGTTCCATGCCACCAGGTGCAGTTCGGCATCGACCACGCTGATGCCCTGGCTCATGTTTTCCAGCGCCGCCTCCAGCACCCGCTGGTTGAAGCGCAGGTCCTGCGACGCCTCGCCGACGATGGCGGCGATGGTGTCCAGGTCGGCGCCGCGCCGGTCCACGTCGTCGACCGGGTCGCGACGGGCGGCATCCAGCAGCAGGCGCGCCGAGGCGCTGCCCAGCACCGCGGCCAGCTCGTGCTCCAGCTTCGATTCGATCCGTGCCGGCACCGGTCCGCTGGCGGGCGCATGCCGCAGCAGCTCATCGACGCGCGCCGCTGGCAGGAAGCGGCGCCCCGCATCGCGCAGGCCGGCCAGATCGGCGCCACCCGCCTGACGGTGACGTGGCGCGCCGCGCAGTGCCGCCAGCAGCACCGTGGTGGCGCTGCCAACGAACAGGCTGACGCCCACTGCGCGCCCGAGCCGGCTCCAGCCGATCAGCCCGAACAGCGCATCCGGCGCCAGCCAGGACAACCCGAATGGCCCGTCCCGCAGCCATGCCGGATCGCCGCCCGCGGTCGCCAGCAGCATTGGCACCAGCATCACCCATAGCCAGGCGACGAAACCGGCCAACACACCCGCGGTGGCCGCCACGGCAGGGGTCTGCGGCCGCCAGACCGCGAACGCCAGCGCCGGCACCAGCGTGGCCAGCGCCGAGAACGAGACCGCGCCGACGTCGGCCAGCGCTTCGTTGCCGCTGACCAGCCGGCTGTACGCCCAGCCCAGCAGCATCAGCGCCACGATGCCGGTGCGCCGCAGCAACAGCAGGTCGCCACGATGGTCGCCGCGCCCGTCGCCACCGCGCGCCCACGCGCTGCGCAGCAGCCCGGGCGCAAACCAGTGGTTGCCGATCATCAGGCTCAAGGTGAGGGTGCTCACGATCACCATGCCGGTGGCGGCGCTGAGCCCGCCCAGGAACACCAGCAGCGCCAGCGCGGCACTGCCCTGCGCCAGCGGCAGGGCCAGCGCGTACATGTCGGTCGGCACACCGTCGCCCAGCAGGGCGGCACCTTGGCGGGCAAGCGCCAGCGTAGGCAGCGCGATCAGCAGCAGATACAGCGGGAACTGCCAGCGCGCGGTGCGCACGTCGGCCTCGTCGCGGCACTCCACCACGCCCACATGGAACTGGTGCGGCATCACGAACATCGCCAGCGCACCCAGGATCACCAGCGGCATGAAGCCGCCGGCTGCGCGCGCCGGCGGCGGCGCGGCGGCGAGTTCCGGCAACCCGTCGAGGCCCAGCCACACGAAAGCGCCCAGCGCCAGCATCGCCACCAGCTTGAACAGCGATTCGAATGCCAGCGCCAGCACCAGCCCGCGGTTGTGCCCCGCCGCATCGACCCGGCGGGTGCCGAACAGGATCGCGAACAGCGCCATCGCCAGCGCCACGTACAGCGCGCCGTCGCGCCACAGCGGCACGCTGCCGCTGGTTGGCAGCCCGGTGGTGACGGTGGCCAGGCTCATGGCGATCGCCTGCAGCTGCAGGGCGATGTAGGGAATCAGGCCGAGCACGGCGACCAGCGTCACCACCGCCGCCAGCCACGGATCCTTGCCCAGCCGGGTGGCGATCAGGTCGGCCAGCGAGGTGGCATTGCTTTCGCGCGCCAGCCGCACCAGCCGCATCATGAAGGCCATCGCCAGCGCATAGAACAGGATCGCGCCGACGAAGGTGGGCGGCAGCGGCCAGCCGTAGCGCGCGGCCTGGGTGACCGTGCCGTAGAAGGTCCACGAGGTGCAGTGCACCGCCAGCGACAGCGCGTAGACGTGCCGCCAGTGCCTTCGGAACACGCCCGGATGGCGCTCCGCGAGCAGGCCGGTACCGAACAGCAATCCCAGCCACAGCAGCGCGGCGGCCACCACCGCGGCAACGCTCAGCATCGCGCCGCCTTCAGGCATGGGGACAGGGGTCGGTCATGGCGGCGCATGGCCGGCGAGCATAGCGCGACGGCGAGCCGAAGCCCGCCGTCGCGCCGTTTCCACCCGGGGATCGGATCAGAAGTCGTACTTCACGGTCAGGCTGTACTGGCGCGGCGGACCGTAGAAGCCGGTGTGCACGCCGAGTGCGGAATACAGGTTGTAGCCGGTGGTGAGGTACTCCTGGTCGGCCAGGTTGCTGCCCTGCAGGGACACCGTCCAGGCATCGTTGGCCTTCCAGATCAGGCCGGCGCCGATCAGGCCGTAGCCGTCCTGGGTGATCGGCTGCACGGTCGCCTTGGTCACCGGGTCGTACACCACCTCGGTGGTCGCCACCACGCGGCTCTGGTAGCTGTAGCCCACCCGCGCCGACAGGCTGCCGGCGCTGCCCAGGTCCATGCGGTATTCGGCGTTCAGCGCACCCGAGAAGTCCGGCGCATTGGTGAACTCCTGCTGGTCGGCGATGTTGAAGCCCTTGAACATGTAGGTGTCGAACTTCGCGTCCAGCCAGGCCAGGTTGCCGGTGATCGTGAAGTTGTCGGTGGCCAGCCACTGGTACTCGACTTCCAGCCCGTCAACCGTGCCCGCACCGGCATTGGTGAAGTCACCGAAGAAGGCCTTGGTGTTCTGCGCCGTGGTGTATTCGGTGAAGATCGAGAGCTGGATGTCCTTGTACTTGTTGTGGAACGCCGACAGGTTCAGGAACAGCCGCTGGTCCAGCAGGCCCATCTTGGTGCCGACCTCGTAGCTGTCCACCTGCTCGTCCTGGAACGGATCGGCGGAACGCGGCACCGCGGTGGCCTGCGCGCGGATGTTGTAGCCGCCGGACTTGAACCCGCGGGACGCCACGCCGTACACCATGATGTCGGGCGTGACCTGGTAGTCCAGCGAGATCTTGGGCGACAGGTTCTTGAAGTTGATGGTCTTGTCGAACGCCGCCGCCACCACGCCGCTGGGCCTGGTGAAGGTGCCGTCGGTATAGCCGATGTTCTTGACCACCGCGTGCTTGTCCTCGGAGGTCCAGCGCATGCCAAGATCGACGCTGAACTTGTCGCTGACGTCGAACGTCCAGTCGGCGTAGGCCGCCATGCTCTCCGTGTAGACCGTGCCCTGGGTGTCGCCGAAGCTCAGGTTGAAGAAGTTGTTCAGCACCTGGCCGCCGGCTTCGCCGTCGAACTTGTAGAGGCCGAACACGCCGCGCGTGCGGCCGCCCGCATCGTAGTTGGCCTGGACTTCGTGGGTGACCTGCTCGTCGCTGTAGAACGCCTTGACGTCGGCGATCTTGTCCTGGGTGGTGTCGAAGTCGATATTGGTCTCGGTGTCCGACTCGCGTTTGGCCAGCACGTACTTGAACGTCCAGTCCTCGTTCATGCGGAAGTTCGCGGTAACCGACGCGCCGCTGAGGGTGGTGTCGTTGACGTTGGGCATGCCGTTGCGCACGTCGTAGCGGCTCGCCATCGGCGGCTTCGGGCCGGTGCCGCCGTACAGCGGGATCGAATTGAACGGGTTGGGCGCCAGCATCTTCGCGCCGCGCACGCCGGAGGTGTCGTCGACATGGTCGAAGGCGAACTGCAGATCGAACTTGTCGGTGACGTACGCACCCAGGTTAGCGCGGTACGCGCGGATCTTCTTGTCGCTCACCTGGGCGCCGGTGATGACGTTTTCGCCGAAGCCGTCACGGTGCAGGTCGGCCACCGAAATGCGGCCGCGCAGGTATTCGCTGCCGCCGAAACCACCGCCCACCGCCGCCTTGATGTCACGCTGGCCGTAGTTGCCCACCGTCACCGAACCGTAGCCGTTGAAGTCGGAGCGCAGCCCCTTGGAGACGTACTTGATGGCGCCGCCGATGGTGTTCTTGCCGTACAGAGTGCCCTGCGGGCCGCGCAGGACTTCGATGCGCTCGACATCGAACACGTCCAGCAGCGCGCCCTGCGGGCGGGCGATGTAGACATCGTCCATGTAGATGCCGACGCCGGGGTCCACGCCCCACAGCGGGTCGGACTGGCCAACGCCGCGGATGTAGGCGGTGAGCGTGCTGCTGGAACCGCGCGCGGCGTAGATGGTGAGGTTCGGCACCTGCGCGTCGAGATCGGACAGGTCCTCCACGTTCAGCTTGTCCAGCGCGTCCGCGGTGAACGCGGTAACCGCCACCGGCACTTCCTGCAGGGTCTCCTCGCGCTTGCGCGCGGTGACCTTGACGCTTTCCAGCGTGGTGGTCTTCTGGCCGTCCTGCCTGGTCGCAGGGGCGTCCTGGGCCAGCGCGGGCGCGCCCACCAGCAGCGACACGGCCAGCGCGCCGTGGATCGCCATGCTCAATTGCTTGCGTTTCATCACTCCCCCTCCGGGTGCTGCGGGCGGCACGATTACCACCAATGTCCGGCAAGGTAAGCGGCAACGCTTCGCTGCGGCATTGGACGTTCGGACAATGGGCCGGCCCGGCCGCTGCCACGACACTCGCAGCCCTGAATCCGCCGCCGGGGATGGGCATGTCGTTTCTGATCGTGTTGGCCGCGCTGTGCTTCCTGATGCTGGTGGCCTACCGCGGCTACAGCGTGATCCTGTTCGCGCCGGTGGCGGCGCTGGGCGCGGTGCTGCTGACCGACCCGTCGCTGGTGGCGCCGATGTTCACCGGCCTGTTCATGGACAAGATGGTCGGTTTCCTCAAGCTGTACTTCCCGGTGTTCCTTCTGGGCGCGGTGTTCGGCAAGGTGATCGAACTGTCGGGCTTCTCCAAGGCCATCGTGCAGGCCACCATCCGGGTGGTCGGCGCGCAGCGGGCGATGCTGTCCATCGTGCTGGTCTGCGCGCTGCTGACCTACGGCGGGGTATCGCTGTTCGTGGTGGTGTTCGCGGTGTACCCGTTCGCCGCCGAGCTGTTCCGCCAATCGAACATCCCCAAACGGCTGATCCCCGGCACGATCGCGCTGGGCGCGTTCACCTTCACCATGGACGCGCTGCCGGGCACGCCGCAGATCCAGAACATCATCCCCACCACCTTCTTCGGCACCGATACCTGGGCGGCGCCGGTGCTGGGCACGCTGGGCGGCGTCTTCATCCTGCTCGTGGGCCTGTCCTACCTCGACTGGCGGCGGCGCGTGGCCGCGCGCAGCGGCGAGGGTTACGGCGATGCGGCCACGCTGGTCAACGAACCGGCCGCGTTCGCCGGCGGCAAGCTGGCCAACCCGCTGATCGCCATCCTGCCGCTGCTGGTGGTGGGGGTGGCCAACAAACTGCTGACGCTGGGCATCCAGGCCCACTACGGCGACAGCACCAGTTTCGTGCCGGCGGTCATCGGCAACCCCGCGCCGGTGGTGCAGGAAGTCTCCAAGCTGGCGGCGATCTGGGCGGTGGAAGGCGCGCTGCTGGCGGGCATCGCCTGCGTGCTGCTGTTCGCGTGGAAGCCGGTCAAGGCCAGCTTTTCCGAAGGCAGCAAGTCGGCCATTTCCGGCGCGCTGCTGGCCGGGATGAACACCGCCTCGGAATACGGCTTCGGCGCGGTGATCGCCGCCCTGCCCGGCTTCCTGGTGGTCGCCAATGCGCTGGGCTCGATCCCGAACCCGCTGGTCAACGAAGCGGTGACGGTCACCGCGCTTGCGGGCATCACCGGCAGCGCCTCGGGCGGCATGAGCATTGCGCTGGCGGCGATGGCCGACACCTTCATCGCCAACGCCAACGCCGCCGGCATCCCGATGGAAGTGCTGCACCGGGTCGCGGCGATGGCCTCCGGCGGCATGGACACGCTGCCGCACAACGGCGCGGTGATCACCCTGCTGGCGGTGACCGGGCTGACCCACCGGCAGGCCTACAAGGACATCTTCGCGATCACCTGCATCAAGACGCTGGCGGTGTTCGTGGTGATCGGGCTGTTCTACGGCGTCGGGTGGGTATGAGCGGGCAGGTTCGGTCGGGCTTGCCAGCGCGCGACGCCGCCCGCACCATCAGCTGCCATGAGCCAACCCATCGAAGACGCGCGCCACCTGTCCCGGCGCACCACGCCCACCTGGGAAGTCGAGCTGCTGATCTCCGGCGTGGCGGTGTTCGCCATGCTCCAGGTGCCCGGCTGGCTGGATGACCGCATGTTCGCCCTGGAACCGCGCGTGGGCAGCGACTGGCGGCCGGTGCTGGTGCTGTTCTATATCTACTCAAAGAGCACGGCGGTGGTACTTGCGGCCACCTTCGCCATCCACCTGCTGCTGCGGGCGCAGTGGATCGCGCTGGTGGGCATGGACTCGGTCTATCCGCAGGGGGTGCAGCTCGACCGGTTGCGGATGGGACCGATCCAACGCGCCATCGAAGGAGCGCGGCCCGGCACCATCGCCGACGCCATCGAACGCGCGGACAACCGGGCCAGCGTGCTGTTCGCGATCGGCGTCAGCATCGCCACCATCATCGCATCCATCTGCATCTTCTTCTGCGGTTCTCTGCTGCTGGTGAACCTGCTGGCTCAGGCGTTCGCCTGGCCCATCGACCCCCTGAAGGTCATGTGGGGCATCTTTGGCCTGGTCATGCTGCCGTTCGCCTCTGCCGGCATGACCGATCAGCTCCGCGGCGATAGTTTGCGCCCCGGCGGGATCGTCTACCGAACCGTGGCTGCGACACTGCGGTTCTACACCCGGATCGGCATGGGCCGCCGGAACAACCACGTCATCGCCCTGCTGACCAGCAATGGGGGCGAACGGCGCATGATGGCGGTGGTGTTCGGGGTGATGCTTGCCGCGCTGGCCGGGGTTGGCGTCGCCTACGCGGCGATGGGTACCTCCACCCTGGCTGGCAGCTACAGGCTGTTCCCTGATTCCGCGCTGCAGCGCCTCCTTCCGGAGCACTACGACGACCAACGTAATCCAGCCCGCGATCCTGCCCTGCCCTTCGTGCAATCCTCGGTGATCGCGGGCCCTTACCTGAAGCTGGTGGTGCCATACCGCCCCGACCGCGACGAGCCAGCCATGCGCAAGCACTGCACTCAGGCGAGCGGCCTCGAAGGCGAGGCGCTGGCGAGCGCAAGGCGCGCCTGCCTGCAGGCGCTGCATCCCGTGGCGCTGGACGGGACACCGTTGCAGGACCTGCAATACGAGATCGCCAGCGACCCGCGCACCGATCGGCCTGCGCTGCTGGCCATGATCGACGTGAGGACCCTTGCGCCGGGCCGCCACGAGCTGCGCATCGCGCGCCCGCCACGCGGCGACAGCAAACCCGGGAAGGACGATGAGGACCCCGGCTTTGACACGATTCCGTTCTGGCGCTGACCCTGCGACGACAGGTCCGTAGAATCGCGGCGTGAGCGAAGCGCCGCAACGCAAGATCATCCACGTCGACATGGACGCGTTCTACGCGTCGGTGGAGCAGCGCGACGATCTGGCGCTGCGCGGCAAGCCTGTGGTGGTGGCTTGGCGCGGCCCGCGTTCGGTGGTGTGCGCCGCGAGTTACGAAGCACGGGTGTTCGGCGTGCGCTCGGCGATGCCGGCGGTGCGCGCGGAGCGGCTATGCCCGCAGGCAGTGTTCGTGCCGCCGGACTTCGCCCGCTACAAGGCGGTGTCGAAGCAGGTGCGCGGGGTCTTCGAGCGCTACACCGACCGCATCGAACCGCTGTCGCTGGACGAGGCCTACCTCGACGTCACCGCACCGAAGCGCGACCTGGGCAGCGCCACCGCCATCGCCACCGAGATCCGCGACGCGATCCGCGAAGAGACGCAGCTCACCGCCTCCGCCGGCATCGCGCCCAACAAGTTCCTGGCCAAGATCGCCAGCGACTGGAACAAGCCGGACGGCCAGTTCGTGCTCAAGCCGGCGATGGTGGATGCGTTCGTCGCCGTGCTGCCGGTCGGCAAGATTCCCGGCGTGGGCAAGGTGATGGAAGCCAAGCTGGCCGAACTGGGCATCGCCACCTGCGCGGACCTGCGCGCGTTCGGCGAAGCCCCGCTGGAAGCGCGCTTCGGCCGCTGGGGCCGGCGCCTGCACGAGCTGTCGCTGGGCATCGACGCGCGCGAAGTGCAGACCGAGCGCCCGACCGTGCAGATTTCCAGCGAGGACACCTTCGCCAGCGACCTGCCGCTGGACGCGCTGGAGCCGCATATCCGCCGGCTGGCGGCCAGCACCTGGGCCGGCTACCTGCGCGAACGCGCGCAGCACCCGGACCGCGTCGCCCGCACCGTGGTGCTCAAGCTCAAGACCGCGGACTTCCGCACCCTCACCCGCAGCCTGACCGGCGCGGAGCCTCCCACCAGCGAGCACGCACTGGCGCAAACCGCCTGCGACCTGCGCGCGCGCGTGGGCCTGCCAGCCGGCACCCGTTACCGTCTGGCGGGCGTGGGCCTGGCCGGCTTCGCCGAACCTGACGGCAGCGCTGCCCAGGACGACCTGTTCGCCTGAGCCGGCTTTCGCATACGCTTGCGCGATGACCGCAAGCGATGCCTCCATCCCCGGCCTGTCCCGCCAGCAGATCAAGACCCTCGCACTGGCCTCGCTGGGCGGCGCGCTGGAGTTCTACGACTTCGTGGTGTTCGTGTTCTTCGCCACCACCATGGGCGCGCTGTTCTTCCCCGCCGACATGCCGCAATGGCTGAAGCTGGTGCAGGCCTTCGGCATCTTCGCCGCGGGGTATCTCGCGCGGCCGCTGGGCGGCCTGCTGATGGCGCACTTCGGCGACCTGTCCGGGCGCAAGCGGATGTTCATGCTGAGCATCCTGCTGATGGCGGTGCCCACGCTGCTGATGGGCCTGTTGCCGACCTATGCGCAGATCGGCATGGCCGCGCCGCTGCTGCTGTTGCTGCTGCGGATCCTGCAGGGCGCGGCGATCGGCGGCGAGGCGCCAGGGGCGTGGGTGTTCGTCAGCGAACACGTATCAAAGCGCCACCGCAATCTGGCGTGCGGCTCGCTGTCGCTGGGCCTGCTGGCCGGCATCCTACTGGGCTCGCTGGTGGCGCGCGCAGTCAACGCCGCGTTCGACGAGGCGCAGCTGCTGGCCTGGGGCTGGCGCATTCCGTTCGTGGCGGGCGGCGTGTTCGGCCTGCTGGCGATGGTGCTGCGCCGGCAGCTGCATGAAACCCCGGTGTTCGCCGAGTTGCAGCAGCGCCGCGCGCTGTCGGCGGAGACGCCGCTGAAAGCAGTGGTGCGCGACCACGCCGGCGCGGTGGCGCTGGGCATGCTGCTGACCTGGCTGCTCACCGCCGCCGTGGTGGTGACCATCCTGATGATGCCGACCTTCCTGCAAGGCATGGGCGTGAGCCGCGACGCCGCGCTGGCCGGAAATGCGCTGGCGGTGCTGGCGGCGATGGCGGCCAACCTCGTTGCCGGCGCGCTGGCCGACCGCTTCGGCGCCGGGCGCGTGCTGGCGCTGTGGAGCCTGCTGCTGGGCGTCGCATTCTGGTGGTTCTACCGCGAGGCGCAAGCCGGCGCGTATTCGCAATGGCATTACGCCATCGCCGGCAGTGCGGTGGGCCTGACCGCGATGATCCCGGCGATCGCGCTGGGCCGCTTTCCCGCCCCGGTGCGCTTTTCCGGGCTGTCGTTCGCCTACAACCTGGCCTATGCCATCGCCGGCGGGCTGACGCCGGTGCTGCTGAGCCTGGCGATGAAGAACAACCCCGACGCGCCGATGCAGTACATCGCCGTCATGGCGGTGCTGGGAGTCGGCCTCGGCGTCTTCGTGGAGTCGCGTTCACGGCACCCTCTGCAGGAGCACTGAAAGGGCGCGAACGCTTTCGCGAAATATCTGAAAAGCATCGCGCCCCTGCGGTGCGCTTGTGTCTTGTCTTTGCCCTAGTGTTGCCAGT
>NZ_JAXOFT010000024.1:0-31280 GCF_036409385.1 Thermomonas sp. LB-4
CGCCACATTCAAGCTGCCGCCTGATCAAGCGTCACCAACTTTCGAGCATATCTCTATGGAACTCAACCAGGTCAGCTATTTCATCAACTTGGCCGAGACGCTGAATTTCACTGCGGCTGCTCGTCTCAGTGGTGTCTCACAACCAAGCCTGACACGAGCGATCCGCCGCCTGGAGGAGGAACTCGGTGGACCGCTCATCTATCGTGACGGGAAGAACAGCCGGCTGACGAGCCTGGGTCAGGACGTCGAGTTGGAATTCCGCCGAATGCTGGTCGCGATGAAGAGCGTAAGACACCACTCGGAAAACTGGGCAATGGGGCGGCATCGCGTTCTCGACATTGCTGTCGCCTCCAGCGTCGGCCCGAGGGTCTTCACAGCCTTTTTCGACAGCGCGCTGGAAGAGGTGCCGTCCATCGAGATCAAACTGCACTCGCTCCAATCGGGTGAGGACACGTCGGAGGTGCTCTCAGGCAAATATCACGCGTGCATCCTGCCTCGCGAATCAAGGCCGGATCGTAAACTTGATGTGCGTCCTCTCTTCCGGGAGCGCTTCGTGCTCGGCTGCGCTGCAGATCACCCCTTGGCGGCGTGCGAAGTCGTTCGTGGTGAAGACCTGCTTGCTTTCCCGTTCGTCGATCGACTGAAATGCGAGTGCCGCGATCAAATCTTCGAGCACTTCGCGCGTCGAGAGGTGCGCATGCGCCCTCGCTTCCGCTCAGATCGAGACGACTGGGTGCAGCGCGTCGTCGCCGAAGGGCGGGGGATATGCATTTTGCCCGAACGCGCGGCCACCACCCACGGCCTGATCACAAGGCCGATCGAGGGCTTCGCGTTGGAGCGTGAGATCGTGATCGCCACCGTGTCCGGATCTACGGCACCGGTCGAGATACGAAAAGTCGCTCAGCTTGCAGCCCGTTACGATTGGAGTTGACCCGCCAAGCAAGAGGCATGTGCGGTATAGAAACTATACGCACGACGTATTGGATTAATGTTGGAGCCACTGCGATAGTTGATGTGAGTATCGACGTGATAAGTTGAACGTAGTGTGCCTGGCCCTCTAACTAAGTAATGGAGACTCACCATGAAGTTTGAAAAGTCGCAGGCAGCAATCGAACGCCTGACCCCGGAACAACGCCGGATCACCCAGCAGGACGGCACCGAGAGACCCTTTACCGGCGAGTATAACGACAACAAGGAGGCGGGCATCTACGTTGACGTCGTATCCGGCGAGCCGTTGTTCGCGTCGACGGACAAGTTCGAGTCCGGCACTGGCTGGCCGAGCTTTACCAAGCCGATCGTCGCGGCTCACGTGAACGAAGTGCGAGACAGCTCGCATGGCATGGTCCGGACGGAGGTTCGCTCGGTGCACGGCGACAGCCATCTTGGCCACGTGTTTCCGGACGGGCCGTCCGACCGCGGCGGCCTGCGCTACTGCATCAACTCGGCATCGCTTCGATTCATCCCGCGCGATGAGATGGAAGCCGCGGGCTATGGCGAGTATCTCGACCAAGTAGAGGAGGCTTAACATGCATCAGCGCGCTGTTCTCGCTGGCGGATGCTTTTGGGGAATGCAGGATCTGATCCGCAAGCAGCCCGGCATCGTTTCGACCCGCGTCGGCTACACCGGCGGCGACGTGCCGAACGCCACCTATCGCAACCATGGCACTCATGCGGAGGGGATCGAGATCACCTTCGACCCAACAGTGACGAGCTACCGTAATATCCTGGAATACTTCTTCCAGATCCATGATCCGACGACAAAGAACCGCCAGGGCAACGACCGCGGCCTCTCCTATCGATCTGGCATCTATTACGTCGACGAGGAGCAGAAGCGCATCGCCGAAGATACGATAGCCGACGTCGACGCGTCCGGACTGTGGGACGGCAAGGTCGTCACCGAAGTCGAGCCCGTGGGTGACTTCTGGGAAGCAGAGCCGGAGCACCAGGATTATCTGGAGAAGAGGCCGGGCGGATATACCTGCCATTTCCCGCGCGCTAAGTGGGTGCTCCCGAAGCGTAAAGACGCTGGCGACACCCAGGCTGAGGCCGGCGCGGCGGCGGAATAGCTGCAGCGACAATTGCGGCTGAGCCCCCCTGGGTCGCACCATCGGACCCGCATCCACTGATGGTGCGGGTCCGAAACCCAGCTAATCAAGCGGTCATACCGCTCCTCAGCCATCGAGTTGTTAGGATCGCCACATCATGCCAGACCTTTCGTCGTTTCCGATCGCACAACGCTGGCCGGCATCCAACCCCGACCTCCTGCAGCTCTACGCCGCGCCCACGCCCAACGGCGTCAAGGTCTCGATCATGCTCGAGGAGATCGGCCTGCCGTACGAGCCGCACTTTATCGACATCTCTAAGAACGAAAGCAAAGATCCGGCCTTCGTTTCGCTAAACCCGAATGGCCGCATACCTGCGATCATCGACCCAATGGGCCCAGACGGTAAGCCGATCGGCGTTTGGGAATCCGGCGCGATCCTCGTTTATTTGGCGGAGAAGGCCGACCAGCTCGTCCCGAGAGTATCAGCCAAGCGCTACGAGGCGCTAAGCTGGGTATTCTTCCAGATGTCGGCGATTGGCCCGATGTTCGGTCAACTCGGCTTTTTCCTGCGCGGGGGCGGCAAGGACTATGAGGAAAAGCGTCCTCAGAAGCGTTTCGCTGATGAATCCAAACGCCTCCTGGGAGTCTTAGACCGCCAACTGGACGGGCGCGACTGGATCGTCGATGACTATTCTATCGCTGACATTGCGACCCTCGGCTGGGTCAACGCCTTGGTTGGCACCTACGACGCCGGCGACCTACTGCGGCTTAGCAATCATTCGAATGTCCAAGCGTGGCTGGATCGCGGCCTCGCGCGCCCAGCAGTCCAACGTGGGCTGCTCATTCCGGCGAGGTCAGCATGAGTGTCATCGCCGCATATTACTACAACGAGGGTCGGCGTATCCGGGAAGTAGCTATCGACGAGCGCGTCGAACTCGACAAGAACCGTTCGGGCTTTTGCTGGATTGGGCTCAGCGAGCCCTCCGTCAACGAACTGAGGGCGCTTCAGGCGACCTACAATCTGCATCCTTTAGCGATCGACAACGCGATGCACCCGATATGCCCACCCAAGCTCGAAGTTTATAATGGCGAGCTTTACGTCGTCGCCCAGACGGCTGAGCTGGTCGGGGACCGAATACGTTACGGCAAGACGGCGATATTTACTGGCCATAATCATCTTATCACCGTTCGCCACGGCAACGCTGGTGCATTGGGCAACCTTCGAGAGCAACTCGAGCGTTCGCCCGCCCAGTTTGGAAAAGGCGTCGATTACGTCCTCCACGCGATCCTTCACCGGATCGTGGATCAGTATCTGCCCATCTTCGAAATGATCGAGGATGACGTACTTGCGATGGAAAGGCGATCGCTCGACGACTTCCTTGGGCGAGACGACGTTGCTCGCATCTTCGGCCTGAGATGCGAGCTTACGCGCTTTCAGCGCACCCTTGGCGCTATGGCCGAGCTGGTGCGCAAGCTCGTGCGCGGACACTTTCCCTGCATCAGCGCTGAGGTGCGGCCCTACTTCAACGACGTTGCCGACCATGTTGATCGTGTCCAGTCCATGGTCGATGGCCTCCTGCAGGTGCTATCCACTGTATTCGAGTTCAGCAGCCTTCTCGAAGCGCAGAGAATCGGGGTCGTCACCCGCCAACTTGCGGCATGGGCCGCGATCCTCGCAGTGCCGACAGCGATTGCAGGCATATACGGCATGAACTTCAAGAACATGCCGGAACTCGACACGCCTTACGGCTACTTCGTCGTGCTTGGTGTCATGCTGATGTTCTGCCTCTTACTGTTCGTGCGGTTCAAGAAGGCCAAGTGGCTGTGATCGCTACGCGCGAGCCGCGACTAGACCCAGCAGCCTGCCGCGCGCCGTCCACGGCCGCTCTTCCGTCCCAACGTGAACTCGAGGTGCATCAATGACAGCCCAAGTGACCGACGTTCTAGAAGCAGTGCAGTCCTTCGTCGCGAAGGGCTATGACCGCGAGTACCGCGTCAAGGACGGCAACCTGGTCGATCTCGAACTGGGATCGATGCTCGATCCATGCTCCATTCGCGTCGACGCAGCGCTGCGTCTCGAAAGCGGGGACGGTGCCGAAGATGCTTCGAACATCTACGCGATCACCGATCCCGCGACCGAGCGAAAAGGTTTGCTGATTGATGCCTTCGACGTGTTCGACGAGATCTGCCAACGTGATCTTTCCGAGCGCCTCCTGGAACATCGTGAAACAGCGCCTGCGGGCGACGAAGACGTTCCGAGCAAGCATGGGCTGCGGAAGGTCTACAAGGCCGAATTCGATCGCGAACCCGAGCGTTACGTTCTTCGAGAAGGCTTCCCCGACTTTCCGGCATGCCCGTTCGGCGGCGCATTCAGCATTCTCGGCTTCGATACCGCAGAACAGACGTATGTCTGGCTCGTGACCAGCATCATTCGGGATCCTCGGCTGATCAGGATCCCCTACCAGGGCGAACACGTCATCATCGACGAATGACGGCGCCGGCTGCGGAACGCGGCCTTTCAACGGCTTGCTGCGATCGATCGGCTTATCATTTCAAATTGCAACGCGACGAGGTGCAGATGGATTGGAATAAGGACCACATCCGGGAAACGATGCTGTCGTTGGAGACCGCTGCTCTGCAGAGCGCTCGCGACAAGTATCTCGATTATGTTTCCACCGCTCGCTTGGATCGGAGCGAGCCGATCGAGAACGACGAACAGGCACAAGCCGAGATCGCGAGCGACTTCGCCGAGGCGCTCGACGATACGCTGGACGATTACGCCGACAAGCTCGACAAGCTGAGAACAATCGACTTCGGACCGAAGACGGCGGTTACAGAAGGGGCGGTCATCAAGTTGTCGGGCCGCTACTTCGTCGTATGCGTGCGCTGGTCGTGATGCGTCAGCGTTCCGGAGAAGCTTGAACAGCTAGACGACCAACACGGATCAAGCACCGGTCATGATCAGCGCTGATCACCACGATCGAAGTAGCTACTGACCGGCGAGCGGTCATCGGTTGGCGCCTATGCGCTGGTGGTGATCACCTGCTGCTCCTCGCCGCGGGGCGCCCGCCGACCGGAGTACAGCTTCATGTCGTCTGGCCGTCCCTCCTGCAAGGCAAGCAGGTTCTGCCGGGTGACTTCGATGTCGAACTCGTAACCCACCCCGTTGCTGTACGCGCGCCGCCAGAAGATGCGCGACAGGCACGCGTATAGCTTCTCCCATTGGAATGCCAGGGCGGGATGTCGATGCACGACGCGTGGGAACAGGTCTAGCGCGCACCGAGCGGGCATGAAGTGGCTCGGGTCGTGATCCAGCAGGTCACCTTTACAGGCAAGGCACAGCAGGCAAATGAACGCGTCGAGCGACCCGATGTTTCGGATCGCGTGGTACTCGTTTCGCTCCAGAATGTGATGCACGAATCGAGGGGTGCGCCATTCAGGCGAGTCGCCAAACAGAAGCCGGCCGATGCCCCGAGGCATCGTTTCCAGTAGCTGGTGTAGGCGGTCGATCGGCGGCGGCGTAGGGTCCAGAAGCTCCCACAGCGGAAGGTCACGCCAGTACCGGATGTCGACCGCGCCGCCGGAGCGTTCTTTGATGCGAGCCGCCGTGGCGTCGCTGGGGCGCACGCCGTCCCGATACCAGCGCATGTACTTCCCGCTCGACGTCCGCTCGTCGTACTGCGTGACATAGCGCTTCTGCTCGATCCGGACCTCAAGGGTCTTGGGCGAAGTCGTCCCAAAGTGGGCTGCCGCCGCGCCGAAGCAGGCTGCCCCGCGCCGCCGTTGGACCTCGAGGTGGAATGCAGCCCAGTCCTCGGCGGTTGGGAGCGGGGGCATGTACGGAATCGCCATCTCGCAATCGTGGCAATGACCGCGCCCGCTGTCACGCTTGGTCACGCG
Source organism: Thermomonas sp. LB-4 (assembly GCF_036409385.1). NCBI lineage: Bacteria > Pseudomonadati > Pseudomonadota > Gammaproteobacteria > Lysobacterales > Lysobacteraceae > Thermomonas > Thermomonas sp. LB-4. Next base: position 5,945 of record NZ_JAXOFT010000024.1, read on the forward strand.
CGTCAAGGGTGTAGTGGTTTTCTCAAACCGGTACACCCGTGCGTGCTGGACCGGACATGGCTAGCCTCAGCGTTCCCGTATCGGACCCACCGTGACATGGCGATCGGCGCCCGTGATCTAGCCAACTTCGCGACGTATGAGGCTGCGTTGACCCAGACCCTGGGCCCGGTGGTCGGCGGGAATGCGCTGTCGAAGGCGCTGGGCTATCGCACCCAGGCCGCCTTCCGGAAGGCCAAGCAGCGTGGCCGCCTCCCCATCAGGACCTTCGAGGTGGAGGGCCGCCGGGGACGCTTCGCTGCCACATCCGATATCGCCGCCTGGCTCTGGGCCAAGCGAGCCTGTCCTACCCCATCAACTGCCGAGGAGCCCGCCGCCGGACATCACTGAGCCGACTGCTGCACTTTCCAAGGCGTAAAAAGGAGAACGCCCCGGAGACATCACTCTCGGGGCGTTCGGGGTCTTACGACAAGCACCGTTAGTCTCCCCGGCGCCACCCTGCGCCGTCAAGTGCTCTGCCCATCACACAGAGCGCACGCCTCCCGTTCCGAGACCGCCGAAGCCGCAGCAGCTTCCCGGGTGGCGGTCTCCTTTGGGAGTCAAATCGATGAATACCCTGAGAGACGCCATCCAGTTGGCGTTGACGACGTCGTTGAGTAACCGCGAGATCGCCGAACAGGTCGATATCGCCTACAACACCGTCGGCCGCTATCGCCGGCTCGCGAAAGAGAAGCAGTGGGACACCGCCGAGCTTCTCGCCCTGAGTGATGAGGACCTGGTCGCTCGATTCACCTCGCGTCCCCCGCGCTGGGCCGGGCGTAATCCGCTGGATTACGAGTACATCCACCGCGAGATGCAGCGTAAGCACGTGACGCTGCAGCTGCTGTGGCTGGAGTATCGGGAGAACGAGCCCAACGGCTACGGCTACAGCCAGTACACCCACCTGTACCGGGAGTGGGCGCGCAAGAACAAGGTCGTGATGCGGCAGCAGCACCAGCCCGGGGAGCGCGGCTGGGTGGACTTCGCGGGCCCCACCATCCCGTGGCTGGACGTCGAGACCGGGGAGGTGCACGAGGCCCAGGTCTTTGTGGCCTCGGTCGGCGTGTCGGACTACCTTTTCGCGTACGCGGTGCCCTCCCAGGAAACCGAGCAGTGGATTGCCGCGCACGCGGCCTGGTACGAGGCGCTCGAGGGCGTTCCCGCCATCACGACGTCGGACAACCTGAAGGCTGCGGTCCTTCAGCCGGGTCCCGAGCCCAAGCTCAATCCGAACTACGTTGAGATGGCGCGGCACTACGGCACCGTCATCCTGCCCACGCGCCCGGCCAAGCCGCGGGACAAGGCTCGTGCCGAAGGCGGCGTGCTCCTGGTCGAGCGCTGGGCAATCGCCTCGCTTCGCAATCGCACGTTCCAGTCGATCGCGGAGATCAATGTGGCGCTGGCGGAAAAGATGGTGAAGCTCAATGCGCGTGAAATGCGCCAGTACCGCGCCAGCCGCATCCAGCGCTTCGAGGAGCTCGACAAGCCCGCCCTGAGGCCGTTGCCCGCCGAGCGCTTCGAGTATGCGGACTGGCACGGCCCGATCCGCGTCCGCCAGGACTACCACGTGAGTCTGGACCGGCACTTCTACTCCGTGCCGCACCGGCTCGTGAGCGAGGAAGTGACCCTCCGGGTGACGGCCAGCATGGTGGAAATCTTCCACAAGCGTGAGCGCGTCGCCTCGCACGAGCGCAGCCGCGTGGAGGGCGGCACGACGACCGACAAGGCCCACCAGCCGGATAACCATCGCGCCTGGGGTGAGCAGACTCCCGAGCGCTATCGCAGTTGGGCGAGCGGCATTGGCCCCAACGCGCTGGAGTTGATCAACGCACAGTTCGAGGGGCGCCACCCCGCGCTCGCCATGCGGGCGTGCAGCTCGCTGCATGGCCTGGCCAAGACCCACGGCACGCAGCGGTTCGAGGACGCGTGCCGTGAGGCGCTTCGTATCAAGTCGCCCGTGTGCAAGAGCGTGCGCTCGATCCTTCAGAACCGCTTGGAGCGGCGCGGTCAGGAGGCGACTGATGCCGCGCCTGCCTTGCCGGCGCATTCGAACGTCCGCGGTCCCGACTATTACGCCAAGGAGGCGGTCAATGCTGACTAACCCCACCCTGCAGCGGCTGACCAGCCTGCATCTCGGCGGCATGGCCGAGGCCTACGAGCAGCAGCTGCGCACGCCCGTGACGCAATCGCTCACCTTCGATGAGCGCTTCGGCATGCTCGTCGATGCCGAGCACAACGCGCGGGAGAACCGCCGCACCAGCCGGATGCTCAAGCAGGCCAAGCTCAAGGCCAGCACCGCGTGTGCGGAGGACATCGAGTTCTCCGGTCGGCGCGGGATGGATCGCGCCCAGGTCGCCAGCCTGCTCACGTGCGACTGGATCCAGCGCGGGCAGAACGTCGCCATTACGGGCCCGACGGGCACGGGCAAGACCTGGCTCGGCTGTGCGCTCGGTCGCGAGGCGGCGCGCAAGGGCATGTCCGTGGTCTACGAACGGATGCCGCGCCTTCTCGAGGAACTGGCCATCGCCCACATGGACGGCAGCCTTCCCAAGATGCGTGCCCGGCTGGCCAAGCCGCGTCTTCTGATCCTCGATGACTGGGGTAGCGCGCCGATTACGCCGCTGGGGCGCCAGGACATCTTCGAGATCATGGAGGATCGCTATCCGACCGCCTCGGTGCTGATCACGTCCCAGCTGCCCACGAGCGCCTGGCACGAGTACTTGGGCGAGCCGACGGTGGCGGATGCGACGCTCGATCGGATCCTCCACAACTGCCACCTGCTCGAACTCAAGGGAGAGTCGATGCGGCGGCGGGCGTCGAGCGAGCAGACCAAGAAGTGATGCAGAGGGGCCCTCCGGGGCCCCTCGTTCTTCGTGCCTAATGGATTCGCTCGCGGCGCCACACCGGTGAATCGATAACGGGGACGAGCCAGTCCGGAGGAGGCTTGGATGGGTCGAAAACGGTGAGGTCGACTGCGCAGTTCAATCGGTGCGCGTTCGCCTCGAGGCGCGCACCGATTGCGCGGGCGGCCCGCTCGGCGTGTTGCTCCGGAACGCCGATCACCAGCAGCGCTGCGGGTGGGCCTGCGGCGCCGGTATGTGCCTTGAGCTGATAGAGCGCCGTCACGGCCTCAATGGGCTCGAGCGCCCCGCACGCGAGCTGGCCGATCCAAAGATCGTCGTCGTTGGCGGGCTCAAGCTCGACCCCTGCAGCGTTGCCGGCAATAGGAGCGCGCGCGACAGGCCGACCGCTAAGAAGGTCGGCAATCTCCTCGGGGTAGAGGGTGCAGGTGGTGTCGTTCGGGTTGAGCATGAACGTCGCGCCGCGAGTCGCCTCAAAAAGCACACGGCCCTTGAGGCCGACGATCTCGACGCTGGGGGACGATGCCGCCCGCGCCTTGAATAGGTCCGTGAACACCGGGATGACCTGCAATCCGTCGGGTCGGTTGAACTGCACGATCCGCAGTCGGTCATCATCGTCGCCTTCGGGACGATGGACGTACAGCTCAGCATCCAGGAGCGCCCTCAGGAACGCGGGCTCGTCGGACGGGTTGGTGATCGCCCGCTGCATCAGGGCATCGAGGGCTACGGTCATGCCTGCGTCACATAAGGAATCCTTACTGTGATGCTACCGCGGCTGATCTCTGCCTAGCGAGCCGCAACCCGCCGACGCACGAAACTACGGCTTGCGACGCGCCCGCTTCTTCGCAGGTGCGGGCAAAGGTGCTGCCTTGGACTTCCCCTCGACCAGATCGGCGAGCTTGCGTCGCTTGTCCTTGCTCAGCCCCGGCCATGCCAGCAGCAACCGGGCGAGGTCGTCATCGGGCGTATAGAAGAAGGCGGGCGGGATGCCCAGCGCGTCGGCGATCTGCTGGGCCGTCTGCTGCCGCGGCTCGTGTACACCGTTTTCGTATTGGTTGATCCGGGGGCCGGCCACGTTCGCATCCAACCCGGCGCGCAGACCGAGCTCGTATTGGGATAACGCCGCTCGCTCGCGTGCCTGACGCAAGCGTCGCGAAAACAGTGAAGGCTGCCCCGGCCCTGCCACGGAAAACCGCTCCTATCGGTACAGCCAAATAGGGTGACCAAGAAGAGGGCTCATTGATAGTAAGATATCCTTACTATTGAGACCAGCAGGACCGCACCGTTTCGATGCCTGTCATCGCGCCCCCCACCTTCGATGATCTCGGCGTGCGGGGCTGCTTTTCGATGGCATCGCTGCTGATGGCACACGAGCGCCGGATTCCGGTCATGCCCACCCGCCGCTCCACGCTCGCCTCGATGCACGCGCTCCGGGAGCTGGGGGTGATCGACGCACCTTGGCCGGACGCCCGCTGGGAGATGGAGCCGAGGGCGGAGGACACCCCTATCGAACAGATCCAGTGGCGCTACGTGTGGGACGCCTATCTCCGCGATGGCCTGTTGAATGCGCTCTCCGACTACCTCCAGGACGTACCGCGCGACGACTACGGCCTGGCGCTCCGGCTACGAATCTGGGAAGAGCTGGTGGTGACCGAGGCCGAGCGCTTCTTCGAAAGCCAGCTGGCCAAGTACAACCTCGAATCGGCGTGGGCTCAGGACCTGACGTTCGCAATGCGCGAGAGCAAGGTGGTCCTGCCGATCGCACAGTGGCGCTACTGCTGTTGGGCAGCCACCCGATTCGCCGCCGCCCAGGCGCAGCGGCACCGCTCGACGGAGGCGCCCGGTCTCCGGGAAGACACCTTCGCCGAGCTCACCCGCCGTGCGGGTCGTCTGGCCAGCGGGGACTGGGACCGGTGCAGCTTCGTCCCCTTCAATCCAAGGCCCGAGAGCGCTGCCAGTCGACTGTTCGTCGAAAGCCTGACCGGACTGGGACCAGCGTTCTGGACGCTGGCGCCATCCTTGGATGGGCTTCTTTATCGCGCGCCGGCGAACGTCCGCCAGGCATAGCCGCTCCCGCGAAGGGGCAGTCCCAACCCATTGATCGCTTGCCCTCGCAACTACAGCCGCGGGCCGGGGCACCGACCGCCTTCTTGCGTTCGGCCGGTATTACACTTAGTGTAATAGCCTCATTGTGCATTCACGGGACTGCCGGTAGGCTATGCAGGTCGAATTCGAAGACCCGGACTTGCAGCGTCTGGAGGCCGAGGCGGCCTTTACCGCCGGGCTGGCGCAGCCCCTGGTCACCGTGTTTCGCAGGCGGATGCAGCTGATCCGTGCCGCCGTGGATATCCGGGCCTTCTATGCCCTGAAGTCGCTGCACTTCGAAAAGCTCAAGGGCGATCGCGAGGGGCAGTACTCCATGCGGCTGAATGAGCAGTGGCGATTGATCGTGCGACTGGCGCAGAAGCCCGATGGCACGACGATCGTGATCGTGTCGATCGTGGACTACCACTGAGCGGCGGGGGAAGAGAGATGGGAATCGCACAGACATTCGCACCCGGCGAGTTCCTCAAGGAGGAGCTCGAAGCACGGGGTTGGTCGCAGACGGAGCTTGCCGAAATCATGGGGCGCCCGGTCCGGCTCATCAACGAGCTGATCGCCGGCAAGAAGGGCATCACCCCCGAGACGGCGGTGCAGCTGGGCGACGCGCTGGGTACCGGGCCGGAGCTTTGGATGAACCTCGAGAGCCAATACCAGCTCTCGAAGGTTGCCGCCGGCGACGGCCAGGTTGCCCGCCGCGCGGACCTCTATTCGAAGTTCCCGGTGCGGGAGATGGTCAAGCGTGGCTGGATCGCGGCGAGCCGCAATGTCGGCGACCTCGAACAGAGCCTGCGCGCCTTTTTCGGCGTCGAGGATCTGGAGGCCCCCGTGCGTCTGGCCCATGCGGCGAAGCGAACCGTCGTCCAGCAGGACGCGACGCCGCTCCAACTCGCATGGCTGACCCGGGCCCGGCAGATCGCCTCCGAGATGGTCGTCGGCAAGTTCACGCAAGCGCGGCTCGAGGCGGCCCTGCCGAGGCTGTCTGCGCTGCTGTCGGCGCCTGAAGAGGTCCGCCACGTGCCCGCCATTCTGGCGGAGGCCGGCGTTCGATTCGTGGTCGTCGAACCCATCCCGGGGACCAAGATCGATGGCGCCTGCTTCTGGCTGGCGGCCGACAAGCCGGTCGTCGTGATGTCCCTTCGGCTGGATCGGATCGACAACTTCTGGTTCGTACTGCGCCACGAGCTCGAGCACGTGCTGCAGGGTCATGGGCGCGACCGGGACTTCATCTTGGACGTCGAACTCGATGGCTCATGCGATCACGTGGACGCCGAAGAGGCGACGGCCAACAAGGCCGGCGCCGCCTTCTGCATACCGGCCCATGAGTTCGAGGGCTTCGTCGCCCGAGTCGGTCCGTTCTTCGCCGAGGAGCGGGTTCTGGGTTTCGCGCAGCGGCTGGGCATCCATCCTGGGCTGGTGGTGGGCCAGCTCCAGCGTCGTCTGGGTCGCTACGACTTCCTCAGAAAGCACCAGGTCAAGGTCCGCCACATCATCACCTCCGCCGCCCGCACGGACGGCTGGGGCGTTCTCAGCGCCTGAAGGAGAGCTTCAATGACTGCCTATTCCAACGCCGTCCGGGACTTCGTCACCCGCTACAGCACCGAGGCGGGCCCGGATGCATTGCTCGACCCGCATGCGATCGCCGAATGGGCCTACGAGCGCGGGCTATATAAGCCCAATGCACGCACTGTGATCGATGCGATCGCCACCGACATCGCCCAGGTATTCCGCGAGGAATACCGCGTGGACCGCAATGGCCGTCGCTACAGAGCCAAGCATGCGGCGACTGAGAAGCGCGGCACCCGGACCATTGCGCTCTGGGGCGACATGGACGACCCGAACGTGCCCCACTCGCACTTCCAGAAGTCGTTCGCGCAGCGACGCCAGCAGATCGTTGGTGACTGTGTGCAGCTCAAGACCGACGTCGACGTCTACAACGACAAGCGCCAGCCGTCCGAGCGCATCCAGATCCCGCTCGACTTCACGCTCGACGTCGAAGAGATGCAGCTGCGTGCTATGCCGAAGGCAGCTTGAGCGCCGCCCGTCACGCCGGGCCGTGCCAGATCCAGCGTTGATCAAATCACCCAAAGCGGAGGAGTTATGGCCAGGAACGAAAAGACCTCGCGTCCCGTAGCGACCAAGGCATCGAACACGCTCCGGGATTCGTCCGCCAGCAAAGCGGCAAAGTCCCTCGCGGGCAGCGCGCTCTCGCAGGCAGGTACGAACAAGTCGACGTCGCCGAAGGTCGCTACGACGGCGGCCCGAGCGCTCGATGACGGACGCACCAACCGGACGACCAAGACGCTCGCGGGGAGCGTCCTGACCCAAAAGCCCAAGAGGTAACCGGTCCGCTCGGCTCCTCGCGCGATCGGCGGCCGCCACCGCTCGAGGCCTGATGCCCCCACCGCCTTTTTCAGGAGGCTTGATGATCACCCTGTCGACAGAGAAGGGCCTGGTGCGGATCGAGTCTTGGGAGGATGTTGAGAGCCGCCCCGGGTTCACCCGCAATCTCGATCCCAGCACAGCGGTGCTCGCCGAGATCATTGGCCAGTACCACTTCAAGGACATGTTCCCTTGCGGCCTGGCGGGTTGTCGTCAGCCCCATGCCAAGGGGTACCTGATCACCACCAAGGACGGCCGCGAGACCAACATCGGGAACGTATGCGGTGTCCGCTACTTCTCAGTCGAGTTCAAGCAACTGCGCAAGGTCTTCAGGGTGAGCCGCGAGGACCAGGAGAGACGGGAGCGACTCCATGCCCTGCAGTCCCGGGTCGCTGGACTGCGCGGCGAGCTTCATGCGCTGCGCAACGGGTCTCCAACGCTTCAGTCCCTGCAGGTGCATATCGGCGTATTGCTGGGCCGGACGGGTGGCCTCCCAAGGGGCGTTCGCGAAGCCATCGCACGTACCGTGCGGTCGGGGACTGGTGCGCTGACATACGAGCGGGTGCTGACGAAGCTTGAGCGCGATCGTCTTCGCGCCGCGCAGGAAGGCGCAGGTAACGCGTCGCGCGGATCGATCCCCACCGCCGTCGAGGAACAGGTCGGGCACCTCTTGGGTTTTACCGCGCTCGCGGCCGGTAACGACATGCGTACCTTGCTGCTGGCGATCGAGACCGCGCTTGAGCAACTCATGACGGCCGATGTCGACAGCCTCGACAGCCGCGCGCTGAAGACGCTCAGCAAACTAACGAGCTCGATCGATCCGGCGCTGACCAGCCTGCGCGGGGCCCGTGCTAACGCCCTGAAGCTGCTTGCGGCCGCAAACCTGCGGCAGCTGGAGGTCTTCACCGACAGTCCGTCAGAGCGCCGGGTGCTCCGCGACTTCATCGCAAGCGCGGCGGCCGGTCTCGCCGCCCAGCGGCAACCAGCAGCTGTTGCGTAGCCTCACGCCGGCGTGCTCGGCGGCGAAATAGTGTACGCCGGCCGAAATGCCTATCCTGATGCCGTGACCTCCCGCCTGCGCCACCGCTCCGCCGCCAGCCTGCGCCTGATCGCCTACGCGATCCTGGCGCTCGCGCTGCTGGTGCGCCCGGTGCTGGCCTCACTCGGTGAGATCCATGAGCTCGCCCACGACCCCTCGGGCAGTCATCTCGACATCTCGTCAGGTGCCGGCACGCACCACGATGAGGCGGGCGAGGCCGGCGAAGGCAATGACGCCAGCGCGCTTCACACCCTCCTGCACTTCGCGCATTGCTGTGGCCAACTCTCCGCAGCAGCGGTAGCGATCACCTTCGATGCGGCCAACCCGGCGCCTGCCGTTCGGGTGCACGGGCCGCCCAACGCAAGCGTGCCGATGGCGCGCTGGCAGACCCCCTTCAGACCTCCGATTACGACCTGACGATCGCGCCGGCGACGCCGGCATTCCGTCCTGTCCTATCGGAGTGTGACCCATGCGTGTGCATATCGCGGCCCTGGCCGCGTGTGTCGCTGCGTGCCTTGCGGGCTTTCCCGCGGCCGCGGCCGACCGTTTGACCCTGGACGACGCCTTCGCGCGTGTCCAGCAAGCCCATCCTGACCTGCGCCTGGCTGCCGGCCAGCGCGATGTCCTGACTGCCGAACTCGATCGAGCGAGTTTCAAGCCGCCGCTGGTGGTCGGTGCCTCAGCCGAGAACATCCTCGGCACCGGCGAAGCCAGCGGCCTCTCCGGCGCGGAGCTCACCCTGACCCTCGCCTCGGTGCTCGAGCGCGGCGGCAAGCTCGATGCCCGCCGTGCCCTCGTGCAGTCGCGGCTGGACTCGCTCGCCGTCCAGCGCGAGTCCAAGCGCTTGGACCTGCTCGCGGAGGTTGCCCGCCGATACCTCGCCGTCGTCTCAGCCCAGAAGCAGCGCGAGATTGCAGACCTGGACATCGGTCAGCGGCGTCGAACCGTCGCCGGTGCAAAGCATCGCCTGCAGGCCGGGGCCTCGCCCGAATCGGTCGTGCTGACCGCCGAGGCGGCGCTTGCCCGCGCCGAGCTCGAGCGTGCCCGCGCTGTCCAGCGCGAGGCCGGGGCTCGTCAGCATCTGGCCGCCCTCTGGGGTGAGCGAGCGCCGGACTTCCAGGTGGTCGCCACCAGCCCCTTGGCGCTGCCGAAGATTGCCTCGTTCGAGGAGCTGGGCTCCTGGCTTGCGCGAACGCCGGAGATCGCCCAGTTCGTCGGCGAGCAGCGTATCCGCGAAGCGCGTCTGCAGCTGGCGCGAACGCAGTCCACGCCGGACATCGACTGGCAGGTGGGCGTGCGTCGCCTGCAGGCCACCGATGACTTCGGCTTCGTGGCCAGCGCCTCGATGCCGCTGGGCACCCGCCAGCGGGCGCAGCCTGAAATCCGCGTGGCCGAGGCTGAACTCGCACTGCTGGAAATCGAGCGCGAGTCGAGGAACCTGTCGCTCTACTCCACGCTGGCCGATGCGCACGGGCGGTATCTCTCGGCGCAGCTGGAAGTGCGCCGCTTGGGAAGCGAGGTAATCCCCAAGCTCGGTCGCGCCGAGAGTGCGGCCGAGCGTGCATACCGCGCCGGTGCGATCAGTTATCTGGAATGGGCGCAGTTGCAGTCCGAACGGACAGCCGCCCGCAAGCAGCAATTGGAAGCCGCGCTTGAAGCCCAGCGCGCCCTCATCGAGATCCAGCGCCTCACCGGCCAGCCCTTCGTGGCAGGCCCGGGTGAGGCCGCTACGGGAGACACCCCATGACCCGCACGACCATCGTGGCGGCTGCGCTCGTGCTCGTCACTGCCCTCGCCGGGTGCGGTGACAAGAAGGCAGCCCCAAACACCGAACACGCGGACGCCGAGCAGCACAGCGAAGGCGAGGCACAGGCAGACGGCGATGAGCATGCCGAGGGCGAAGCCGACGGCCATGCCGAAGAGGCGCCGTCCACGAAGATCCCGACGCAGCGTGCAGCATCGGTGGGCATCCGCACCGAGCATGCCGGTCAGGGTGTCATCGCGGACCAGCACGAGGTGCAGGGCCTGCTGACACCCGTCGAAGGCAGCATCGCCAAGGTGCAGGCACGCTTCCCGGGTCCCATCCGCTCGCTGCGCGCCAATGTCGGTGACACGGTGCGTGCCGGACAGCCGCTGGCCACGATCGAAAGCAATCTGAGCCTGACGACGTACACCGTGCCGGCGCCGATTTCCGGTGTGGTCCTCGCCCGCGACGCGTCCGTGGGCGCCGTGGCGAACGAAGGCATGGCGCTGTACGAGATCGCCAACCTGGGTGATCTATGGGTCGACCTGCACATCTTCGGCCGCGACGCTCAGCACATCCGACCGGGCAATGGGGTCGTCATCACGCGGATGAGCGACGGCGAGTCGGCCGAGACGCGCATCGAGCGGATCCTGCCCAGCACGGCCACCGCGAGCCAGAGCACGGTGGCGCGGGCGCGCATCAAGAACAGCGATGGCATGTGGCGCCCAGGCTCGGCGGTCAGGGCCCGCATCACGGTCGACGAGCAGCCCACCGCGATCGCCATCCCGCTCACCGCCCTGCAGACCGACGGCGAGCAAGACGTCGTGTACGTGCTCAAGGGCGAGACCTACACGCAGCGACCGGTGCGCCTGGGTAAACGCGACGCCACCCGTGTGGAGGTGCTCGCGGGCCTCAAGCCCGGCGAGTCGGTCGTGACCCAGCAGAGTTTTCTCATCAAGGCGGACATCGAGAAGTCCACCGCCGAGCACGACCACTGAGGCGGCCTGACCATGCTCGAGAAAATCATCCGATTCGCGATCGCGCATCGGTGGCTGATGCTTCTCCTCACCCTTGCCCTCGTGGGCATCGGGATCTGGAGTTTCACCCGGCTGCCGATCGACGCGACCCCCGACATCACCAACGTCCAGGTCCAGATCAACACCGAAGCGCCGGGCTACTCGCCGCTCGAAGCCGAGCAGCGGGTGACGTTCCCGATCGAGACCGCTCTCGCGGGCCTGCCCAACCTCGACTACACCCGCTCGCTGTCGCGCTACGGCCTCTCCCAGGTGACCGTCATCTTCAAGGACGGCACCGACATCTACTTCGCACGTCAGCAGGTGTCCGAGCGGCTGCAGGAAGCCCGGTCGCAGCTCCCCGCCGGCCTCGAGCCCTCGATGGGGCCGATCGCCACCGGCATGGGTGAGATCTTCATGTACACGGTCAAGGCCACGCCGAACGCACGGAAAGCCGACGGAACGCGCTACACGCCGACCGACCTTCGCACCCTGCAGGACTGGGTGATCCGGCCGCAGCTACGCAACGTGCCCGGGGTTACCGAGGTCAACACGATCGGTGGGTTCGAGCGGCAGATCCACATCACGCCCGATCCCGCGACGCTGGTGTCCTTGAACTTCACGCTTGAGGACATCGTTACGGCACTGTCGGCCAACAACCAGAACGTTGGCGCGGGCTATATCGAGCGCAACGGCCAGCAGCTGTTGGTACGCGTGCCCGGCCAGGTCGATGATCTCGACGCTATTCGCAACATCGTCCTTGATCGGCGCGAAGGCGTGCCGATCCGGGTACGCGATGTCGCGACCGTCGGCGAAGGGCGAGAACTTCGCACCGGCGCAGCGACCGAGAACGGCGAAGAGGTCGTCATCGGCACGGTGGTCATGCTCGTGGGCGCCAACAGCCGTGATGTCTCGCAGGCCGCAGGCGCCAAGCTTGAGGCGGCCAACGCCAGCCTGCCCAAGGGTGTTCGCGCCGAGCCGGTTTACGACCGGACATCCCTGGTCGACCGCACCATCAAGACGGTGGCCAAGAACCTCATTGAGGGCGCGCTGCTGGTCGTTGTCGTGCTGTTCCTGCTGCTCGGCAACTTCCGTGCAGCGCTGATCACGGCGGCGGTCATCCCCCTCGCAATGCTGTTCACGCTTACGGGCATGGTGCGCGGCGGCGTGTCCGGCAACCTGATGAGCCTGGGCGCGCTCGACTTCGGCCTGATCGTCGACGGCGCGGTGATCATCATCGAGAACTGCCTCAAGCGCTTTGGCGATATTCAGCAGCGCCTGGGCCGGGTGATGACTGACGAGGAGCGCTTCGACGCCACGGCCTCGGCAACCGCGGAGGTCATTCGACCGAGCCTGTTCGGCGTCGGCATCATCACCGCGGTCTATTTCCCGATCTTTGCGCTGTCCGGCATCGAGGGAAAGATGTTCCATCCGATGGCGATCACGGTGGTGCTCGCGCTCACCGGCGCGATCCTGCTCTCTCTGACGTTCGTGCCCGCGGCCGTCGCACTGTTCCTCGGGGGGCGCGTGGCCGAGCACGAGAACAAGGTCATGGCCTGGTTCTCGCGACGCTACGCCCCGATGCTCAGTTGGACGCTTCGTCATCGCTGGCCAGTGCTGGGCAGTGCGGCGGCGCTCGTCGTGCTGACCGGCTTGCTAACGACGCGGCTGGGTTCGGAGTTCATCCCCAACCTCGACGAAGGCGACATCACGGTGCAGGCGCTGCGCATTCCGGGCACCAGCCTGACGCAGTCCGTCCAGATGCAGGAGACCCTGGAGGAGACGCTGGCCACGCTGCCGGAGGTCAAGCGTGTATTCGGCAAGATCGGCACCGCCGAGGTGGCCAGCGATCCGATGCCGCCGTCCATTGCCGACACCTTCGTGATGCTTAAGGACCGGAAGGACTGGCCGGATCCGGGCAAGCCCAAGGAAGTGCTGGTGGGGGAGATCCAGGAGCTGCTTGAGACGGTACCGGGCAACAACTACGAGGTGACCCAGCCGATCCAGATGCGGACGAACGAGCTGATCTCGGGCGTGCGTGCCGACGTTGCCGTGAAGATCTACGGGGACGACCTCGATCAGCTCGTGCGCGTCGCGGCCCAGGTGCAGAAGGTGATGAGCCAGGTCGAAGGCGCTGCTGACGTAAAGACCGAGCAGGTCACGGGCCTGCCGTTGCTCACCGTCGAGCCCGACCGCCAGGCGTTGGCCAATTACGGCCTCAATCCGTCCGATGTGCAGGAGACCGTGGCGACGGCAGTGGGCGGCGAGGAGGCCGGACAGTTGTTTCAAGGCGATCGGCGCTTCGACCTTGTTGTGCGGCTGCCCGAATCGGTCCGACAGGATCCGGCCGCATTGGCGGACCTGCCGATTGCATTGGGCGCCGGCAGCGACCAGGCCGACGAATCCGGTCGCGAAGCCGCTTGGCGAGGTGGCGAAGCCCGCACGGTGCCCTTGCGCGAAGTCGCACGCATCGAATCGCAGCTCGGTCCCAATCAGGTCAACCGTGAGAACGGCAAGCGCCGGATCGTGGTGACGGCCAACGTGCGCGGCCGGGATCTGGGCAGCTTCGTCGCGGACCTTCAGTCGGCCATGGACGAGAAGGTCAAGCTGCCCGAAGGCTACTGGCTCGACTACGGCGGTACGTTCGAGCAGCTCGTGTCCGCGTCCCGGAGACTGGGCATCGTCGTGCCGGTGACCCTGGTGGTGATCTTCGGCCTGCTGTTCATGGCGTTCGGCTCGTTCAAGGACGCCGCGATCGTGTTCAGCGGCGTTCCGTTGGCCCTGACCGGCGGCGTGATCGCGCTCGCGCTGCGCGGCATTCCGCTGTCGATCTCCGCGGGCGTCGGTTTCATCGCCCTGTCCGGCGTCGCCGTGCTCAACGGGCTGGTCATGATCGCTTTCATCAAGAGCCTGCGCGAACAGGGCAGCCCGCTGGACAGGGCTGTCGTCGACGGTGCGCTGGGCCGACTGCGGCCGGTCCTGATGACGGCGCTGGTGGCGTCGCTGGGCTTCGTTCCCATGGCGCTGAACGTCGGCGCAGGCTCCGAAGTGCAGCGTCCGCTCGCCACAGTGGTCATCGGCGGAATTGTCTCCTCGACGCTGCTGACGCTGCTCGTACTACCGGTTCTCTACCGCTGGATGCATCGCAAGGACGATGCCTCGGCGCAATCCAACCAAGCTGCGGAGGCCTGACATGGGCGCGGGACACGATCACGGCACCGGCGAGATCAAGCACGAGAAGCCCCTCTGGATCGCCTTCGGACTTACTGCGGTGTTCCTGGTCGCCGAGGTCATCGGCGGCCTGGTCACCAACAGCCTGGCACTGCTATCGGACGCAGCGCACATGGCCACCGACGTCTTCGCATTGGCGATCTCGTTGTTCGCAGTGCGGCTGAGCCGGCGTCCTCCCGACGCGAAACGAACGTATGGCTACGCGCGCATGGAAGCCATCGGCGCGATGATCAACGGCGTACTGCTGTTCGTCGTCGCGTTCTACATCCTGTGGGAGGCCATAGGTCGGTTCCGCGAACCGCCTGAGGTGGCGTCGACCGGCATGCTGGTCATCGCCGCGCTCGGGCTGCTGGTCAATCTGGTCTCGATGCGCCTGCTCAAGGCAGGCAGTGGCCAGAGCCTCAACGTCAAGGGTGCATACCTCGAGGTCTGGGCCGACATGCTTGGCTCGGTCGGCGTGATCCTTGGTGCCGTCATCATCAAGATCACCGGGTGGACAGTGGTCGACCCCATCATTGCGGTGCTGATCGGGTTATGGGTCCTGCCACGCACCTGGACGCTGCTTCGCGAGGCCGGTCAGGTCCTGATGCAGGGCGTGCCGCAGGGAGTCGATATGGCCGCCCTGCGCACTGCGTTGGAAGAAGTGCCCGGCGTTGCAGAGATACACGACCTGCATGTCTGGGCGCTCGGATCGAAGGAGCCTGTGCTCACGGCGCACCTGGTGCTCGGCGGCGCCGTTCAACCGGATGTTGTGCGCGAGGCAGCTGCCGACCTGCTTGCCACACGCTTCCACATCGGGCACGCGACGCTGCAGGTCGAGGCGCAGGCCTGTGATAGCCACGGAGGGCATGCGTGACGAACGCACCTAAGGTTCCACCGCTGGTGGTGTTGGCTGCCGGGCTGGCGCTCGCGTGGCTTATAGATCGTTTCGTGGACGAGGGCGCCGTTACGCCTGTTTGGTTCGGCTGGGGCGCTGGCGTGGTCGGCATCGGCACAGCGGTCGCCCTCGCGGGGGTGATCGAGTTCCGGCGGGCGCGCACGACCGTTGATCCAATGCGCCCGGAACGCGCTTCTGCACTGGTGTCCAGCGGGATCTACCGGGTTACGCGCAATCCCATGTACCTGGGCTTTGCGCTCATCCTCGTTGGCTGGATCGTGGCGCTGCGCTGCCTGCCGGCTCTCCCGATCGCTGCCGTATTCGTGCTGTATCTGGACCGTGTCCAGATCCCGCCTGAAGAGGCCGCCCTGCAGGCATGCTTTGGGTCGGCGTTCGACGAATACGCCTCCCGCGTCAGGCGGTGGCTCTAGTCCCGTCAGCTCACCGCCAGAGCGGCTGCTGCTTCCAGTCGGGAGGAAAGCCCATCGACGCTTGCGGCACGCTGGGATGGCTGTCCAGCAAGGCAAACAGGCGCTCTTTCCAGTGGCACTGCGGCGAGACCACCAGGAGCATGTGTCGCAGGATGGCCAGGATGCAGTAGACGCGCCCATTGTTAGGTACACCAGCCGCCCAGGCCAATGCGGGCGCTCGCGTGCGCGTGGGCAACGTAGGGCGGATACCGAGCTCGCGGTTCCAGAGGCGCTTGTGGTGCGCGCAGACGTTGCGCACATAACTCAGGGCATGGATCCAGCCCGCGAACATCCAGTCCGGTACTCCGTACGGAACGGCGATAGGCTTTTTCAACGCCGGCGCCAGATGCTTGTACATCCGGGAAACCATCCCAAAGGAGAGCAGCTCAGTCGCCATCCACACCGGCAGGTGCGGCTCGCTCGTGTACTTCGCCCTGAAGTGAGTTACGAAGGTCTCTCCAGCCCGCGACGCCTCGGTATGGATGTCTTGCATCAACCGGGGGTGGTCAAAGTGGGACTCGAAGTTGGCCGGGTCGACATGCCCGAAGGGCCCATGCGCGTGGGAGATCTGGTAGGTGACCGCGGTGCGTACAGCCACCTCGACACGTTCGATGGCATCCAGCACCAGCAGGCGTAGCTTCCGATCGAAGATGTAGAGCCCGGCGACGTCGTTGAACTCCGTCCCAGGTGAAAACTGGTCGCCTTGCTTAAACGGCAGGAAGTACGCGCTTAGCCGGTAGTAGCTCACCTGCTCCAGCCAGCGAAGGGCCCGCGCCGGGTCGTTGACCGCCAAGCCCCTGCTCTGGACAAGGGCCAACTGGTCTGAAAAGGTCAGGGGATGCTTTGGGTAATGCATATTTCAGGCAATAAAAACCCGCCAATTATGCGCATCACCTACCGAGGTAGGGCTAAGCGTGGCGGGCATGTTAGGGCGGATTTTACTGGCAACGTCCACTTACCGCAAGCGACCGGCTGCCCGTCCAGATGACCCATGTATTCGCCGGATGAACTGCCAGCGGCAGGTACAGCTGACTGCAGATGAGCTGCGCAGCACCTCCCACCGATAGGAGATAGTGCCAGCGATCTGACCACCAGCTGGGCATGAACCGTGATCACCTATTACGACAACAGGCCGTATCCGATGCCGCGTCTGCACCCGTACGTCGCAGCAAACCCGCAACAGCATGGATATGTTGACTTCAAGACCTGCCCCGAAAGCATCGAGGCCACGCTAGAAGATTTCTCGCCATACGCACACAGGCGGGCGATCCAGACGTTCTACGGCCTGATCAGGGAACTCAACGGACCCAACTCGCATCTGGAGACCAGCGACTGCGCGTTGCGGCCGCCCTCCAGGCATCAGGACGCAAATAGTGCCCTCCCGGTCGCCATCGAAGGCCGGCTGGTCCTGCTCTACCGGCACCTGCCCTACAACGGTATGGATCAAACGGCGCACTGGCTGTGCGGCAAATTGATGTCGATCCTGAATGCGGTTGACCCTGCCTTTCCCGCATCAGAGGCGGTCGTCGGCTTCACACTCAACCCGGTCATACAGGTCGCCCTGTCCAAGGGCGAGTGGGTATCCGACAGCGACTTCAGCTGCGCAGAAGACGACCCTGGGCATGGACAACACCTCATGCTGAACTTCTGGGCGTACGGACGAGACGAGGACCATGCCTTCGAAAGCTTGGACCGGCTATTCCGGAACCTGCAGGTGGCATGCGGCCAGCTGAATCAGAACATTGAGACTGGCCTCGCGGAAGCTGCCGAGCAGAAGCCCTAGTCGGCCAATCAACAGCAAGGCGTTCAGGAGCAAATTGCCAGGCACCAAACGGTTAACCGGTCGAGGGCGTTTGTGCGGTCAACGCCATAGAGTCATGTCGCACGGCAATTGGTCGAGATCGGAACCTAGTTCAGGAGGCACTGGCACAAATGGTCAACACGATCGGTATACGCAGTCGTCGCGGTGTCAACCGACAAGTTCGTCTGCCATGGGCGCGAGCTTATGGGCATATCGACGATGGCGCCGATCTTCGAGGTAATCGACGGGGCTCAGGCCGGCGAGACCGTTCAATTCAACGGCCGAGAGCTGAAGGTCGAAGCTGTCTCATAGCAAACGGTCGCCGGGGCCGCAGCGCTAGTTCCGAACGCTCTGCGGCTCGTCCTTGGTTCGTATCATCGCATCGAGAGAGGCGGTGATCATCGGCGTGTTCGGACAACGTGTCGCCTTTACCTCGATTGCGGAGCGAGTTCGACCGCGTAGGCCCGCTAACACCGCTAGCATGGTCAGCAGGACAGCAGCATAGACGAACAGCCCACCGGGCCCGACACGATCCATCACCACTCCCCCGACAAGTGGTCCGGCCGCCGTTCCGATCCCGTTGAGCAGCAGAAGCCCTCGCGCGGTGCCGAGCAGCCGCCCTGGAGGAAGGTCGTCGTTCGCGGCGGCGAGACACAGCGAGTAGATCGGGATGCCAAAACCGCCGAAGAGCGCTCCCGCCGCAAGAAGGACGGGCAAAGGGGCGTCTGCCGCCACCGACACGCCGATGGCTGCCATGGCGGATGCCAGCGCCGCTCCTGCGATGACCAGGTTCCTGGACACCCGGTCGGAGAGCCAACCGAGTGGCCATTGCAACACAAGCGTTCCTGCGAGAACCGCGGCCATGAAGGCGGAGATGCCGGCGACGTCGAGACCGATCCTTTGCGCAAAGTTGGGCCCCATGCCCCAGAAGCCGCCTATGGCCAGCCCGGCCAAGAAGACGCCGATCGACGCCAAGGGCGA
This sequence comes from Thermomonas sp. LB-4, assembly GCF_036409385.1. Lineage (NCBI taxonomy): Bacteria > Pseudomonadati > Pseudomonadota > Gammaproteobacteria > Lysobacterales > Lysobacteraceae > Thermomonas > Thermomonas sp. LB-4. The sequence continues at coordinate 24,480 of NZ_JAXOFT010000024.1, forward strand.
AACTGAAAAGAGATCCCTGAATGCAACCGACTCGTGCCGTACGTCGGCCGGCGAATGACTGGGAAGTAGAGTGATCGGAACCACTGCGGCAGATATCAGCAGCGAGACGATGAGGAAAAGTGTAACATCGGCGGGTGGAGCGATGTTGAGGAGCGCCTGTCCGGTCGCCCAAGAACCCATTGAGACAACGCCGAAAATCGACAAAAGCTGACCGCGTGTGGATTGAACCGCGTGGGCATTGAGCCAGCTTTCCGTTGCGAGGATCATACCCGCATATGCGAAGCCGGTCACGAGCCGAAGCGGCATCCAAGTTACCGGATCTACGAACGCTACATGGAGAAGGGCGGTCATCGATGCGATCGCCGCAAAGCCGGCGAAGGTCCGCACGTGCCCCACCGACACAATGATGCGAGGCAAGACCAGCGCGCCAATCGTGAAGCCTGCGAAGTAGAACGACATCATCGCGCTGATCGCGGCGGCCGAGAAGCCCTCCTGACCAGCTCTGACGATCAAAAGCGTGCCCAGTAGCCCGTTGCCGAGCAGCAAGATGGCGACGCTCAACAGCAAGGCGGCTACTGGCGCGAGGACGAGACCACGCGTGTAAGCAGCCTTCATGTTGTCCATTGCCCGGCTCATTTCAGAGCCTGTCGCGGAACTCGATACTCGGCAGCGCTGATGAATTGATCAAACGCCTCGCACCAGATGACAACTGCGCTGTAATCGTCAACATCGACGCCTCTTGGCACCGCCACGATGAACCCAGCGAAGGTCTTCACATCTCCCAGCAGAACTGAAGAGCCTTTGGCCTCAAGGAAGTCCTGTTTGGTTTCTACAAACCGAGGCGCGAGGTAGACTTTGTAATCCGGACCAGGAGACAGACGCCCAAGGTGCACGATCCGATCGGGCGCAACACGAACCTCTCCGTCACCCCAGTGCAGTAGATCACTGCCCTTAAGATCGCGTGCAAACCGCCCCACGTAGACCGCTTTCGAAGCAGAAATCTGGAGCGCGGCTTCAGTGGGCGCAGGCGGCGCAGTCAGTATCGGCAGCAGATAGATCCCACCGGCGAAGCCTATGGACATGACGAGGATGTGAGTCCCGGTGAGGATCAGCCAACGCGGCATAGGTCACGCCCGCTCCAGTTCCGCCACAAGACGATCTGCATCTAGATGGAAGTCAGAGAAGACAATGTGGCCATCGGCATCGATCACCACAAACCAAGGCGTTCCCCGGGTATGATAATCCCCCATGAGCGTTGGGAACGGTGCACCTGGTGGCGGCTCGTCGTGACCAAAGGCGACAGGTAAGCCGTACTGGAGCTGATTGACGCGCAGTTTTTCGAATGTGTTCTCTTGCGCGCCTTCGAAAACCGTTTGGACGACCGCAAACCCGACGCCTCTGGATTCCAACGCCCTATGCAATCTTTGAAGCGTGGGAAAGCCATGCAAATGGCAACCACGGCACCAGTGCTGGAACGCGAACAGAATCTTCGGTCCGCTACCGATGTCCGAGAGCTTGAGGGGTACGTCAAGGCGGTGTCCGTCTCCGCCGATCCAATGTTGCACACGAAGCTCGGGCGCTTGTGCTCCGGTAGCGCTCATCCGCTTTCTCCAACCTCAATGCAGAAGCCCGATGTCTGGCCGAGCATTGCGGCGGCAGGCGAACTGCTGTCCTGATCTGCGCTCTATGGCTTGAGGTCTCTTGATCGATTCGATCGAGTTTTCTTCCGATCTATGCCTCAGGAAACCAAGATTTCCGCAGCAGCGACTATGAATTGTTACGATCCACAATACCAATAGCTGCTCAGTATAGTTTCCATACCTCGGACCCCGTTGGTGGGGCGGTTCTCCCTCAGCGCTCTTGACGGCCACTTCTCGAGCTGTGCGCCACAGGGAGCGTGCGCTTGTGCGCCGTCGCGCGGTATGCGCTGGCGATCGTCCCCGCAACTGACTGAGTCACGGCTTTACCTTCGAGGAAATCGTCGATTTGGTCGTAGGTTACGCCATAGACATCCTCGTCCGGTCGCAACGGCGCGCCATCATCCAAGTCTGCGGTAGGAACCTTGCCGATCAGCTTTGCCGGTGCGCCTAAGTACGATGCTATCGCGCGCACGCGCCGCTTGTTCAAGCCCGCTAGCGGCAAGAGGTCGGCTGCTCCATCGCCGAACTTAGTGAAGAATCCCATCACCGCCTCCGCAGCATGGTCCGTCCCGATGACCAAGCCCCGCAAGCTGCCTGCAAGTGCGAATTGCGCCACCATGCGCTGACGCGCCTTGATGTTCCCGAGCACGAGATCGCGTTCGCTTGGATCTGCGGGGGCGAGACCAGCATTCAACACCTCTTGCCAGATATTGTCCGTCGCCGGTTTCACATTGATCGTGACTGTTCGGTCGGGCTTGATCGCTTGCAGGGCAAGTTGCGCGTCGGCTTCGTCGGCCTGCGTGCCGTATGGCAATCGAACTGCCACGAATTCACTGTCGTAACTGCGCTCGCGCAGTGTCCTCACAGCCGACTGCGCAAGCAGACCTGCAGTGAGAGAGTCGATACCCCCGCTGATGCCCAGGATGAATGCGCGAAGACCCGATCTCTCCATGTAGTCGCTAAGAAACCTGGTTCGGCCTACCGTCTCACGTGGCGCTTCGAATGAAACGGAGACGTTGAGCGCACCGATGATCTCGGTCTGGATGGTCATCTTGATCTCTCATTGTCGCGCAACGCGCATCCACGCTCGCAGCGAAGCGTGGGCGCGAGGGAGCATACCCTTGCAGTTTGCCGAGGGGAATGCAGTTGCGACCGTTGCAAAAAGCTATCGAAACTATAGCGAACAGGCATTGGTCAAACTTGGCGATATGCCGCTATAGTATCCATGCAATCGTCGCAGCTCATAGCGGGCGAAACTATTGTTATATCGCAAAACACGCCGGTGATCCAAGATTCAGCCTATCGGAAAGCTCGACCTTTGCTTACGCGAAGTTGTTGTACCTAATAGTCTGTGATGAACCCGGCTCCGGTCTGTCGTGACAAGCAAGGGGGTTCGACATGGTCACCAGAGGTTTTACCGGCCGCGGTTCAGGCGGCGACCACTCGAACCGAATCCCGCCCGGTCAGCACCTCGTTGAAAATTTTCCGGTTCTGACAGCGGGACCGACGCCGCGCATTGAGACATCCGACTGGAAGTTCACGGTCAAGATCGGCCCGAGACCCATTAAGGTCTGGAATTGGGGCGAGTTCAACGCGCTGCCTAAGACGAAGGTGACCAAAGACATTCACTGTGTGACGTCCTGGTCCAAGCTCGATACTGCATGGGAGGGCGTGCTCATCGAGGACATCCTTGCGGCAGCAGGGATTGAGCGGCCAACCGACTTCGTCTTGGCGCATTGCTACGACGGGTATTCGACGAATGTTCCCTTGGCCGACATGTTGTCGGCGAAGGCGATGATCGCTCTGAACTACGAGGGCCAGCCACTTCCACGCGATCATGGAGGACCGGCGCGCCTACTCGTTCCCCACCTATACTTCTGGAAGTCCGCAAAATGGGTGAACGCGCTGCAATTCACAACGCGTGATGAAGCCGGCTTCTGGGAGCTGCGTGGATACCACATCTACGGCGATCCTTGGCGCGAGCAGAGATACACCCATGACTGAGATCGGCGCGCAACCCGCGTTTTGGCAGTCCTGCTTCATCGACGAAATCGTCCAACAGACTCCGAGTATCAAGAGCTTCTTCCTGCGGCTGGGGAACCCGTTCGCTCATCTCGCGGGCCAGCACGTCGATGTCCGTCTGACCGCGCCCGACGGCTACACCGCGATGCGCAGCTATTCGATCGCCTCGTCGCCCGCTTCATCTCCGATCCTCGAACTCGCCATCGAGCGCCTTCACGATGGCGAGGTCTCACCGTTCTTCCATGATATTGCAGCAACCGGCGACGAGATCGAACTCCGTGGGCCGCTCGGTGGCCATTTCCTATGGCCGGAGCCTGCCGACGAGCCAATCCTACTGATTGGGGCGGGCTCCGGCGTGGTGCCGCTGATGGCGATGATCCGCCAGCGCCGATCCCTAGCGCAGACGGTCCCAGTTGCATTGCTCCTGTCGGCGCGGACCGCCCAAGACGTGCTGTTCTCCAGGGAACTGCACTCAATTGAAACGGACGATCCAGCATTCAGCTTGGCGCTGGCGATCACCCGCGAGGCGCCCTTGCGCGCGTCGGACTTTGATCGGCGCATCGACGGCTTGATGGTCAAGGAGACAATCTCCCGTCTCGGCCGAAACCCTTCGCAGGTGTTCGTCTGCGGCTCCAACGGCTTCGTCAACATCGCAACGGACGGTGCGCTCTCGGCAGGCCTCGACCCCTCAATCATCAAGACTGAGCGCTATGGTGGTTAAACGCGGCGAACCGCCCACGCTCATCCTTCTTCAACTTCCGATTCCCAGGAGATCAGTATGAGTCGCTTTGCTGAACCTGTTTTCGTAGCGGCTGGGCTGCGGACACCCTTCGGTCGAGGTAGCGGGGCGTTGGCCAACTACGACGCGGTCTCGTTATCCGTGCCCGTGGTCCAGGCGATGGCGAATTTAGCCGAGCCCGATCTGGCTGTTTGGGGAACCGTCATACCCAACCTGGGATGGAGCAACATCGCTCGGGAAGTTTGGCTGGACGCCAAGCTCAACCCCAGCATCCCCGCGTTTTCCGTTGTCCTAGCGTGCTCGACCAGCATGACTGCAACCTTCGCTGCGGCAGGACTGCTTGGTGGCGGGACAGACCTGACAATGGTCGGCGGCGCAGAGGTCATGAGCAGGCCGTCGCTTGCCTTAACCGCTGAAGCATCCAAGCGACTGACCGATCTGTTCGGGCAGGATCCGGCCGCGGCACTTTCGGCGCTGCAATCGCTGACGCCGCGCGACTTCGTGCTCCCAACCAAGGGGTGGGCCAACCGTATCACCGGTCGGACGATGGGCGATCACATGGAAGAGACCGCCAAAGCTTGGCGTGTCTCGCGCGAAGCACAGGACGACTGGGCTCTGAAGAGCCACCAGCGAGCCGTCGCCGGCTGGGACAACGGCTTCTTCGATGACCTTGTCATCTCTCTGCCGGAGCTGGCGCGCGACGCGAACCCGCGAGCAGATACGTCTGCCGAACGCCTCGCCGCCCTAAAGCCAGCCTTCGATCGGGAGAGCGGACAGGGCAGCCTGACGGCCGGCAACAGTTCCCCCATCACCGATGGAGCGGCCGGCTGCTGGGTTGCCAACGACGCGGGGCTGAGGAGACTCCCCGCCGGTACGCCTTTCGCGCGGCTCGTCGACTACGAAGTGTCGGCAGTCGACCTCCATACGGAAGGGCTCCTGATGGCGCCTTCCTACGGGATACCGCGCTTGCTCGCGCGGCATCGCCTCGGCTTCTCCGACATCGCTCTGTGGGAGATCCACGAAGCGTTCGCCGCCCAGGTGTTGGCTAATGTCGCGGCCATCGCCGATCCGGATTGGGTACGCGAAAAGGCCGGCGTCGAGGCCGCCATGGGGGAGTTCGATTGGAATCGAGTCAACCCCAATGGCGGTTCGGTAGCCATCGGACATCCCTTCGGGGCGACCGGCGCACGCGATCTTAGCCAAGCGGTGCAGGAACTGTGGGCCCTGCCGGTGGGGTCGCGCGGGATCGTCAGCATCTGCGCTGACGGCGGCCAGGGCACCGTTGCTCTTCTTGAACGCGTTTGACGGGAGGATATTGATGAAGGCAGTCCGCTTCCACGAATTCGGTGCTCCCGGCGTACTCCGCTACGAGGATGCTCCAAAGCCCGCCGTCAGGCTAGGCGAGGTTCTCGTCCGAGTGCATGCGGCTGGCCTCAATCCTCCAGATTGGTATCTCAGAGAAGGGTACAAGGCGCTGCCCCCCCGAGTGGAGACCGCCGATCGAGTTGCCGGCCATACCCGGCTCGGACGTGTCCGGGATCGTTGAGGCTGTCGCCCCGGATGTCACAGCGTTTTCGCCGGGTGACGAAGTTTTTGGAATGATCCGATTCCCAAGTTTTGGCGAAAGCCTGGGATATGCAGAGTACGTTTCGGCACCGGCATCGGATCTGGCGCTAAAACCTCGCGGCCTCGACCATGTTCATGCCGCTGCAGCGCCGATGTCGGGACTGACCGCGTGGCAGTACCTGATAGAGCTGGGTCACAGCGAACCCAATCCCCTGCAGCCCGGGAGGCACGACCCGATCCCGTTGGAAGGCAAAAGCGTCATGATCAATGGCGCCGGCGGCGGTGTCGGTCACCTCGCACTGCAGTTAGCAAAACACAAGGGCGCGCGCGTGATAGCTGTCGCGTCAGGCCGACACGAGACATTTCTGCGCGATCTCGGCGCAGACGAATTCATCGACTACACGAAAATTAAGGCGGAAGACTCGGTGCGCGAGGTGGACCTCGTCGTCGATGCAGTAGGTGGCCCGACAGCCAGTCGCTTCTTGCGTTCGATACGTCGCGGCGGCGCGCTTTTTCCAATCTTTCCGCTTGGCTTCGCGGGACACGATGAAGCCGCTGACCTTGGCGTTACGGTCTCTGCAACACAGGTACGATCCAACGGAGCCCAACTCGCCGAGTTAGGCCGATTGCTGGACAGCGGGACCGTTCGCGTCGCGGTCGATAGCACGTACCCCCTCTCGGAAGCGGCTGCCGCCCACGAGCGCGCTGAGGCGGGTCATATTCAAGGCAAGATTGTCCTCATCGTCGATGGTGGCGATGCTGCAGTGACGCGTGAGGCTGCGTAAGCTTCCCCGTCAAGCAGACATTTCAAAAGTAGAACCTTCGGCGGCTTGA
>NZ_JAXOFT010000025.1:0-30105 GCF_036409385.1 Thermomonas sp. LB-4
ACCTACTTCTTCCTCAAGATCCGCGCCGCATTCCCCGGAGTTGGGAGATGAACCTGATTTTCAGCCTTGCGGCCTGCCCGATATAGCCCGCAAAGGGCTGATTTTCAGCCTTGGCGACGGCCGCAGGTCAGGTAAAGGGCTGACTATCAGCCCTGGCCATGCTGATTTCCAGCCTTGGCTTTTGTTTTTGGCCTGTCATGGAAGTCAGGCACCTCGCTCTTCCAGTCGCCCGGTGGCTTCAGCGTGGCCGAGACCTCCAGCTTGTTGCGGCAGGGGTCAATTGCGCACCACGTCAACGCATAGAGGCTGGGCATGCCAAGTCCACCGTGCTTGGTCTTGACCAGCAGGCCGTAGTGAACCAGCTCACGCAACGCCTTGGCCTTGGCCTGATGGGCTGGTCCATTGGGAACCAGCGCCGGAGCCAGGTCCCCGTTGTTGTTCCCCCGGTACTGCCTGACCAGGCCGACGAGCAGCTTGACCGCTGTGCCACTGCAACGGCGGAAGTTGGCAGAGTCGATGACGGCATGCGGGATCAGGACAAAGGCTCCCCCTTCGCGACGCCCTTTTTGCCGAAGTCGCTTCCCGGCACCGCGTGCTTTCGCAGGAGTGCTGTCTCCATGCACCTTGGCGTGGCGGCCATCCATGGTTAGCCGCCGATCAGTTTCCGGTGGGCGGCGCGGGCCTTGATCCAGGCCTCCAGCTCACTGGCCAGATAGCCAGTGCGGCCCTCGCTGATCTGGAGCCTCCGCGGAAACGCACCAGCCTTCTCCAGTCGGTACATGGTCGAGCGCGAGATGCCGGCAGTCCGCCAGGCCTCGCGCGGAGAAAGGATTCGATCGAGCTGCATGTGTCACCTCTTAGGCTAGTGCCCACGTCGGATGACATGGGCCGCCGCTGGCTGCGGTGACACGCACACTAATTTTCGAAGATCGTGCTAGGAGCACTCCCTTAAGGGAGTGTCAATGCGGCGAAGGCTCAAACGCCGTCCCAATCGTCAGCTTCGCCCGGATCACAGACTGCATCTCGCCATAGACCCACCTGCGCGAAGACATCTTTACGAGGGCCGGAGCGGGAATAGCCTCTGTGATGCGGACCTTGCATCGCTAAATTCCGCTCTTTTTCCCACTGGCGACACCATCTCAGGACAGTTCGTGGGTCAGTGATCGGAGCGCCTTTCCTAGCGACCATCCTTCTGGCGAAATCCGACGCGACTCGAGGCTTCTCCGGATTTCTCGCGTGCTCCCACTCCGCCTTCACCACTGCCTTGAACGCCGTCACCGGAGGCGACTGGGCGGCCTCTCCACGCCTTGTGCGGAGTCGGTCACGTCGTGCAATCTCGGCGCTCTTTTCCTGAAGCTCTCGTTCTAGCTCCATCGTCTGCATGAGCGCGGCGTTGGCTAGGACTCGCAGCTCAGAAGCCGAGAGAGCCTTGAGCTGCTCCCACCACCCGACATGAATCTCTTCGGCGTGACTCCAATGCGCCTTTAGATCCTGCGGCCACTCTTCCTGAGGCACGCCAGATTGCAAGAGTTTCAACTTCCGCATCCAGGCGTTGGGCTTAGGGGGAGGCCTTCTTGGCATTGCTTACTCCCACTCTCGTAACAGGACCAGGGCTCTTGAAGCGGACTATGGAAAACCTGCCTACCAAATGCCTACCTTCTGGATCTCTTCGTCGATACCAAAAAGACCCCAGCCCCAGACGAGCGGAGGCCCCTCAATGCGCCAGCCGCCGGATCGGGACGACGTTGTGGTTCGCCCTCAGTGCGTCCAGGTAATCCGCCCATGCCGCCATCATCTGACGGCGCTCCTTCATGTACTGGGCGCGGTTGTAGGCGGCCCGGACAGCGTTTCGCTCTGCATGGGCAAGCTGGCGTTCGATGATGTCAGGCGCCCATCCCATTTCATTCAAGCGGGTCGAGGCCAACGCCCGAAAGCCGTGCCCGGTCATCGTTGATTTGTCGTAGCCCAGCCGGCGAAGGGCGGCATTGACCGTGTTCTCGCTCATGCATTCCGTGCCCGAGCGCAGACTGGGGAATACGTACCTGGCAAGCCGACCGGGACGTTTCGGGTCGGGTCCCGTCAAGGGCAGCAGCTCCCGGAGGATGGCCACGGCCTGAGGCGCCAGAGGCACGACGTGTTCCTCACGCATCTTCATCTTGGCGGCTGGAATGCGCCACTCCGACGCGTCCAGATCAAGCTCGCGCCATTCCATTGCCCGCAGCTCTCCAGGGCGTACGAACAACAGCGGAGCCAGCTTGAGGGCGCAGCGGGTGACGAACTGACCGGTGTAGCCGTCGATGGCCCGCAGCAGATCACCGATTTGGGCCGGGTCCGTGATGGCAGAGCGGGACGTACGGACGATAGGAGCCAGAGCGCCGCGCAGGTCGCCGACAGGATTGTGTTTCGCCCGACCCGTTGCAATCGCATAGCGGAACACCTGGGCAATCCGCTCCCTGGTCCGGTGAGCCGTTTCATTTGCACCCCGGGCCTCGATGCGCCTCAAGGTTGCAAGCACTTCGGGCGCCTCGATCTGGGTGATCGGCAATGCCCCCATCCAAGGGAATACGTTGTCGACCAACATCCACTCAGCCTTCTCGAAGGTCGAGGTGGCCAGCTTGGCTCTCTGCGTCTCCAACCATTCCCGTGCCACAGCTTCGAAGGTTGTCGCCGCGTTGAGCACCGCACGAACCTTGGTCGCCTTCTTTTCAGCTCCGGGGTCCCGGCCGGCGCGCAGAGCCTCTCGGGCCGTGTCCCGGAGACCCCGCGCCTCTGCCAGCCCCACTTCCGGGAACACGCCGAGCGCCAGACGCTTTTCTTTGCCGGCGTAGCGGTACTTCAGGCGCCAGTAGCGGGAACCGGTGGGCATGACCTCTAGATACAGGCCGCCGCCATCGAACAGGCGGTATGACTTCTCGCCCGCCTTTGCATTGCGTATCGCTACCGCAGTCAGGCTGCCAGCACTCATCGCCATGGGGGCATCTCAAGCTGCGGGCACCACCGCTTGGCGCCACGTGCCCCCGACTATGCCCCCAAGTGCCCCCGGATGCAATGGAACATCGTGAGAGCCCATGAAACACGAAAGCCGCCTGTGAGGCGGCTTTCATGGACATTACGAGAAGGGATGGAACTACATGAAACGCTGATTTGGTGCCGCTTGTCCGAATCGAACGGACGACCTGCTGTTTACAAGACAGCTGCTCTACCAACTGAGCTAAAGCGGCGGACGGTGGGATTCTATCAGGGGGCCTGCCGGCGCAGCCCGTCCGGGGGTTTCCGAGGCAGCGCACATGCGAAGTGAGCGCCCCCAGGCGACCGGCAACCGCTCAGCGCAGCTGCGCGCAATCCAGCGGCTGGGCGCGCGCGATCCGCGCCAGCGCGCTGCGGTCCGGCTCGGCGGGCAGACGCGCGTCCAGCCAGGCCTGTGCGGGCGTCCCGCCCACCGGCTCGATCTGCGCCTGCACGCCCTTGCCGCGCAATTCCGCCTGTCGACGGCGCGCGCCGGTTTCGCTGCTGAAGCGGCCAAGCGCGATGCTGTTGGCATCCGCGCCCTGGGTCATCACGAACAGGTCGGCGACGCCTGCGGCCTTCAACCGCTCGGCCAATGCCACCGCCGCCTCGCGCGAGGGCTGCGCCGGCAGGAACACCTTCCAGCCGCGCACGCCCCGCGCGCGCTCGTCGAAAGCCGTCGTCGTCACCCCGGCCGCCGCCAGCGCGGTGCGCGCACTGTTGCGGCTCGCAGCATCGGCAAAGGGGCCGAAGCGCAGGCAGACCGGCGCCTGCTCCGCCGCTGCCGCTGGCGTGCCGGATGCGACGGTCGCGATGGCATCCGCGGCCACCGGCGGCGTTGCCGAGGCCGGCGGCGCGCTTGCAGGCGATGCCGTCGCCGCTGCGGCGGGAGGCACCGCAGCCGCAAGCGCGGGCAGGGTTTCCCGCAGCAGGCGCAGGCTGGGCGCCGCTGTGGCGGGCGCTGCGCCGGCATCAGGCTGCGGCTGGAACAGCCACCAACCGGCGGCGCCCAGATTGAGCATCACGAGAATCACGATGGCGGCGCGCAGCAGCATCGGCCGAGTTTATGCGATCCGCAGCGCGTGCCAGCGCGCCAGGCCGTGCAGCACCGCATACGGTGCCCAGGTGTGGGTCGGCAGTCGCGGCCGCAGCGCCAGCGCGCCGCCGCCGTGCAGGTGCAGGACGGGCATGGCACCCAGCAGCGCCTGCGCGGCGTGCAGGCTGCGTTCGACCAGCGCCAGCGCGGCACCGTCGCAGCCGGAAGCCAGCGCGTGCGCAGTGTCGTCGGCGAACTCGGCATAGATGCCGCCGGTTGCCGGCAGCTGCGCCGCGCGCGCGTGCAGGGCTTCGCGCATCAGCTGCGGCGACGGCGCGATGCGGCCGCCGCGGTGGCGGCCGGTGCCATCCAGCAGGTCAACGGTCAGTGCGGTCCCCACGCCCACCACCAGCGCCGGGCCGCTGCCGCACAGGCCCAGCATCGCCAGGAAACGGTCCACGCCCAGGTGCGCGGGCTCGGCGTAGGCGATCCGCAGCGGCCCCAGCACGGCTTCGGTCCGCACCAGGTGCAGGCGGGTGAAGCGCGCGCACAACGCGTCGAGCAGCGCCACCCGGCGCGCCTCCGCGGCCACGCTGGCGATGCAGGCCACATCGCCGGCTGGCAGCGCCTGCAGCCACGGGCCGGCATCGTCATGGGCGATCGCGCGCACCTCGCCCACGCCGCCTGACTGCAGCGGCGCGCACTTCAGGCGGGTATTGCCGAGGTCGAACAGCCAGGTACTCATGCGCGCACGCTCACGTCGCCGGCGTGCACCAGGCGGAGTTGGCCGTCACCACCACGCACCCGCAGCGCACCGTCGTCGGCGATGCCCAGCGCCTGCGCCTCCCACGTCCGCGTCGCCTCGTGCACCCGCACCGACCGGCCGGCAAGCGCATCCAGCACCGCGTAGCGCGGCAGGAACGGCGCCAGCCCATGCGCATCGAACACCTCGAGCGCGGGCAGCAGATGTTCCAGCAGCGCGGCCGCCAGCAGATTGCGGGACGGCGACTGCGGCGCCAGCCCGGCCAGTTCCGCCCACGGCTGGTCGATGGCGCCGGCGCAGGCCGGCGGCATGCGCACGTTGATGCCGATGCCGACCACCGCGCGCGCCGCGCCGCCGGCTTCACCGCCCCCCTCCACCAGCAGGCCGCCGAGCTTGCGCAGGCCGCTGCCGTCGGCGAGCACCAGATCGTTCGGCCATTTCAGCCGCACCTGCGAGAACCCCAGCGCGTGCAGCGCCTCGCAGGCGGCAATGCCGGCCACCAGGCTCAATCCGCCCAGCCGCGCCAACCCGCCTTCGAAGCGCCGCGCCAGCGACAGGTACAGGTGCGCGGCCAGCGGCGAGGCCCAGTCGCGCCCACGCCGGCCGCGGCCGCCGGTCTGGCGTTCGGCCAGCAGCACCGCGCAACCATGCGCGGGGGTGTCGCGTCGGAGCAGTTCGCTGTTGGTGGAATCCAGCGACCACGCCAGCTCCAGCGCGGCCAGCCCGCCGGATGCCGATGCCGGCATTGCGCCGCGCACGGTATCGATGTCGAGCAGATCCAGCGGCTGCGCTAGGTGGTAGCCGCGCCCCGGCGCCGCCTCGATGGCGATGCCCGCCTCGCGCAGCGCCTCGATCCGCTTCCACACCGCGGCGCGGGTCAGCCCGGCCTCGCCGGCCAGCACGTCGCCGCTGACCGGGCCGCCAGCCAGCCGCTGCAACAGCGCGCGTTCCCCACGGGCGTCGCTCATGCACGCGCGCCCCGGCGGCGCAGCAGGCGCGCGCGCTCGAAGCGCGACTCGGTGCCGTGCCGCAGCCGCTGCAGGTTGCAACGATGGGTGAAGGCGAGGAACAGTGCCAGCGCGACGGAAAACGCCAACCGCGGCGCATCGGCATCGAACAGCCAGGCCCACGGCGGCAGGCTGGCCGCGGCCAGCACCGTGGACAGCCCGACGTAGCCGCTGGTCACCAGCACCAGCAGCCACACCCCCAGCAGCAGCGGCACGGCAAGCGGCCACAGCACCAGCAGCGCGCCCACCGCGGTGGCGGCGCCCTTGCCGCCGCGGAAGCCGTGCCAAACCGGCCAGACATGGCCCAGCACCGCCAGCCCCGCCGCCGGCCAGGCCACGCCCGGGGCGAAACGCAGCGCCAGGCATGCCGCCAGCGCGCCCTTGCCGACATCGATCAGCACCACCCCCAGCGCGAAGCGCAGGCCCTGGGTGCGCAGCGCGTTGGTGCCGCCGGCATTGCCGCTGCCCATGGTGCGCACGTCGACCCCGCGCAGCCGGCCCAGCAGCAGGCTGCCGGACAGCGAGCCCAGCAGGTAGGCGACACACAGCACACAGGCGGCAACAAGGGCGGGCGACATGCGTCGATGATACGCAGCGCGGCCGCCCACCCGCACCCGCAGCGCGTCAGGGCGCGGGCTGCAGCCCCACCACCAGCGCGCCGCGGCCGGCATGCGCGCCGATCGCCGGCCCCACTTCGACCAGATGCGCCTCGGTCACCGGCAGCAGATGGCGCAACGCCGCCAGCACGCGCTCGCCGTCCGCCGCCGCATCGGCGTGGCCGACCAGCAGCCGCCAGCCGGCTGCCTCCGGCACCCGCCGCGCCACGTACCGCGCGAGCGCCTCCGGCGCGCCGCGACGGGCGAACAGGCCCCCGGCCACCTTCAGCACGCCCTCGCGGATCGCGGCCACCGGCGTGAGCCCGCTGAAGCGCACCAGCGGCCCGGCCCAGCGCGGGATGCGACCGCCGCGCACGGCGTGGCGGATGTCGCGGGCCATCGCCCAGGTCTGCGTCTGCGGCACCAGCCGCGCCAGTTCGGCGGCGATCGCGTCCGCCTCCGCACCCGCCGCGGCCAGCTCGCCGGCGCGCCAGGCCAGCAGCGCCTGGCCGACGCTGGCATGGCCGCTGTCGATGCAGCGCAGCGGCCCCTGCTGCCCGCGCGTCGCCGACTCGGCCGATTGCAGGGTGCCGGACAGTGGCCGCGACAGGCCCACGTAGACCGCTGCCGGCTGGTGCGCCAGCACGTGTTCGAAGACGCGGCGGAAATCCCCCGGCGGCGGCTGGCTGGTCTGCGGCAGCTGCGCCGACGCCGCCATGCGGCGGTAGAACTCGGCCGCACTCAGGCCGAGGCGATCCAGGTAGTCGCGGCCGTCCAGGCTGACCCGCACCGGCACCACGTGGATGTCGAAGCGGTCGGCCAGCGCCTGCGGCAGGTCGGAGGCGCTGTCGGTCACCACCGCCACCCGCTCCGGCGACTCCACGCTGCGCTGCTGCAGGAGCATGTCGTCGGCCTTCATCGCCTCGACCCGGCCGAACCCGGCGCAGGCATCGAACAGCGCCTGCGGCCGCGCGGCGTGGCCATGCACGCGCACCCGGCTGTCGCTGCCGGCCACCACCAGCGATTCGATGCCGATCGCCGCCAGCGCCGTGCGCAGCGCGACCCGATCGATCCGCTCGCCCACCAGCAGGCATTCGGTGCAGTAGCGGCGGTCGGGGTCCACGTCCAGGTGGACATGCGTCGCAGCGGCCTCCGCACCATCGGCAATCGCGCCGCGCAGATCCAGCGCGCGCGGTCCGCCTTCGGCATAGGCGGCGATGCCTTCCAGCCAGTCCACGAATCCGCGCGCACCGGCGTCCACCACCCCGGCCTTGCGCAGCAGCGGCATCTGCCGCGGGGTGTCGGCCAGCGCAGTGCGCGCACGCGGCAGCGCCGCCGCGAACGCCTGCCACGGCTGCGCGCCCACGCGGCGCGCCTGCTCCTCCAGCGCCTCGGCGAACGCCGCGATCACGCTCAGGATGGTGCCTTCCACCGGCTGCGCCAGCGCCGCCCGCGCGCTGTCCGCGCCGCGCCGCACCGCCGCCGCCAGCGCCCCGGCATCAAGCTGCGCCAGGGCGCGCGCCTGTTCGCCCAGGCCCATCAGGAATTGCGCCATGATCGCGCCGGAATTGCCTCGGGCGCCGTCGATGGCGTCGTTGCCCACCCGCAGCAGCAGTTCGCCGGCGTGGCGGCTGCGCCGGCTGAGTGCGCCGTGCAGCACGCTGCCGAGGGTGGCGGCCAGATTGCTGCCGGTATCGCCGTCGGGCACCGGAAACACGTTGATGCGGTTGAGCTCGTCGCGCGCGGCGATGACCCGGCGGGCGCCGGCGATCAGCGCGCGGCGCAGCGCGGCGGCGGTGATGGCGGGGGGCGCGGCGATGGCCGCGATGGCAGTGTCGGACATGGCGCCAGTGTGCAGAGCCGGCCGCTGCCGCGCCTGCTGCGTCGCAGCATCCTCCGCGGCAACCGGCTGCTATAGTCATGAGCGGGACGTGCGCTGCGTACGCCCATTCATCCGGTGACCCTCCATGCGCCTGCCCACGACGCGTCAGCTGTTGGTCTGCCTTGCCCTGTCGGGCGCCTTCGGCCATGCCGGCGCCAGCGAACTGCGCCAGCTGACACCCGAAAGCGCGCCGCAGACGGATCCCCAGCCCGCGTCCATGGAGCGCCTGGACGAGACGGACCTGGACGTCACCGCAGCGGCCGCCGCGCACGCGCCGCGCACTCCCCGTCCCAGGGCGCAGGCGCCCGGGCCGGCGCGCACTGCCGGCGACAGCCGCGCAATGCCCTCGCGCTTCCACAGCTTCCTGCCCGGCATGTTCCGCTGAGCGATTCCGTTTCCGCGTGATCTGGCCGTTCCGGCGCCGTCCGCCCACCACCGCCCCGCTTGACCCCTCGCTGTGCCGGCAGGCCGCTGCCGCCCTGCCGTGGCTGCGGAACCTCGATCCGCCGCGCCGCGACCGCCTGCATGCGCTGGCCGCCGAATTCCTGGCCGACAAGGCCATCACTCCCCTGCACGGCCTGCGCCTGAACGACGTGCAGCGGCTGCGGCTGGCGATGCTGTGCTGCATGCCGCTGCTGGAGTTCGGCCGCGAAGGCCTGCACGGCTGGAAGGAACTGCTGGTGTATCCGGCCGCGTTCCGCGCCCGACGCAGCCACCTCGATGCCCACGGCATCCTCCACGAGGGCGACGACGAACTGATCGGCGAAGCCTGGGAGCGCGGCCCGGTGATCCTGTCCTGGGCCGACGTGCGCAGCGATATCGCCGCGCCGACCGACGGCTTCTGCGTGGCCGCGCACGAGATCGCGCACAAGCTGGACGCGCTGGACGGCGCGATGGACGGCACCCCGCCGCTGCCGCGCGAGTGGCAGCGGCAGTGGGCGGCCGATTTCCAGCGTGCCTACGACCGCTTCTGCGCCGAGGTGGACGCCGGCCGCGATACCGCGATCGACCCGTATGCCGCGGAAGCACCGGAAGAGTTCTTCGCGGTCTGCACCGAATACCACTTCAGCGACGCGCGCACGCTGCAGACGGCGATGCCCGAGGTCGCCGCACACCTGCGCCGGTTCTACGGTGAACCGCTGCTGGGCTGAGGCGCGTCGAACATCGCCGCAACGGGCGCGAAGGCGCGCGGCGCATAGCCGAAGTCGCGCGCGGCCGGGCCGGCATCGAACGCCAGGTCGTCGCGCATGCGCGCGATCGCATCGCCGGTCAGGTCGCGGGCGATGCCGCCGGCGCGCGCCGCCGCCAGCAGCGCGCGGAACAGCGGCATCGGCAGCAGGTACAGCCGCGGGGGCGGCGACAGGCAGGCCAGCACCCGCCCCACCATCTCGTCATAGGGCACGGTTTCCCCGCCCGGCAAGTCGTAGCCGCGGCCGCGCGCAGGGGCGCTTCGGCAGGCCGCCAGCGCCGCATCGGCCAGATCGTCGACATGCACCGGTTGGCGCAGCCCGCGGGCGTCGCGGGGCAGCGCGAACCGGCCGAAGCGTTGCGCCAGCCGCGCGATGCGGGTCAGCGTGGCATCGCGCGCCGCGCCGTATACCAGCGTGGGGCGCAGCACGGTGGCGGCTTCGCCACGCGCCGTGGCGGCCGCGAGCAGGCTGGTTTCCGCCGCGCGCAGGCGCCGCGCCACATCGCGCTCGCCGGCATCGCCGGAGGCGTGCTTGACGTGGACACTGGTGGAGCCGAATGCCACCACCCGCGCACAGCGAACGCCAGTCCCGGCATACCAGTGCGCGAACGCATCCAGCGGGCCGCAGCTGAAGATCGCATCGACCTCCCCCGGCAACCCCGGCGGCTGCGGAAAGCCGCCGCGCAGCCACTGCAGGCCCGGCGCATCGGCGCGCACTTCGCGCGACAGCGCCAGCACCTGCCAGCCCTCGAAGCGCAGCCGCGCCAGCAGCGCCGCGCCGATCTGGCCGCTGCCGCCGAACACCAGCGCGGTGTTCACGCGCGGGCGTTGCGCGGCAGCACCAGCGCCAGCCACACGCTGCCCAGCAGCGCCGCCACCACCGACGCGCCCAGCACGCCCAGCACGCCCTCGGTGTAGTGCAGCGGATGCCCGGCAAAGGCCAGCGAAGCGATGAACAGGCTCATGGTGAAACCGATCCCGCACAGCAGCCCGAGGCCCAGCATCGAACGCAGGTCCATGCCCTGCGGGAACCGGGCCAGCCCCAGCGCGCGCATCGCCACCGCTGCCAGCACGATCCCCACGGGCTTGCCCAGCACCAGCCCCAGCGTGATCCCCGCCGGCAGCGGCGAGGCCAGGTCCTGCAGGCGCAGCCCGCCCAGCGCCAGCCCCGCGTTGGCAAACGCGAACAGCGGCAGGATGGCGAAGGCCACCCACGGATGCAGCGCATGCTCCAGGGTTTCCAACGGCGAATGTTCGTTGGCGTCGTCGATCGCATTGCTGCGGTCGTAGTGGGGGATCATCAGCCCGGTCACCACGCCCGCTAGCGTGGCGTGCACGCCCGAGGCCAGCACCAGCGCCCAGAGCAGCACGCCCAGCAGCAGGTAGGGCGCCAGCCGCGTCACCTTGCGCCGGTTGAGCACGGCCATCGCCAGCACCACCAGCGCCGCACCGCCCAACGCGCCCCACTGCAGGCCGTGCGAATAGAAGAACGCGATGATCAGGATCGCGATCAGGTCGTCGGCGACGGCGATCGTGGACAGCAGCAGTTTCATCCCCAGCGGCACCCGCGACCCCAGCAGTGCGAGGACCCCGAGGGCGAAGGCGATGTCGGTGGCAGTGGGGATCGCCCAGCCGCGCATCGCCCCGGCATCGCCGTGGTTCATCGCCGTGTACAGCAGCGCCGGCGCGGCCACGCCGGCCACCGCGCAGACCACCGGCAGCACCAGCTGGTCGCGGCTGGACAGCTGCCCGGAGATCACCTCGCGCTTGATCTCCAGCGACACCAGCAGGAAGAACACCGCCATCAGGCCGTCGTTGATCCACCAGTGCAGCGACTTGCCCCAGTCCGCACCGCCCAGCGGCGTGTCGCGGAACACCTCGTAGGCGTGCGCCAGCGGCGAATTGGCGGCCAGCATGGCCAGCACCGCGGCGGCGATCAGGAGGATGCCGCCGGCGGCTTCGAGGCGGAAGAATTCGGCCAGCGCGTGCTGGGCGCGGGCAAGGACGGAAGCGTGCGTGGTCATCGGGGAAGTATAGAAGGTGCGCCGCGCGCCTCCACTCCGCCCGGGAGCTAGGGGCTACGAGCAGCCTTCCACGTAGTCCACCTGCGGCGCCAGGCCCACCCGCCAGGCGACGACCTTCGCGTCGTCGCCCCGGCCGTCGGTCTCGAACACCAGCACGCCGGTGCCGCCGGCCGGATCCGGGATCCGCAGGTACTCGCCATCGGTGTAATGATGCGGCCGCGCTTCGAACCGGCCCGGGTACAGCTTGGCGATGTCGGCCCTGCGCATGCCGACCTTGCCGCCCCCGGGCGCGGTTTCGCGCGGGCCATCGATGTCGTAGCGGACGAACTTGCCGCCTTCGACCATGAACGCGGGATCGTCGCCGGAACCCGCACCGCGCTTGGGACGCAGGTAGTAGCAGGCGTCCGCCGGCTCCGGCGGCGGCCCCAACCGCTCCAGCGCGCCACCCCACGCCTGCTCCATGCCGGCGGCGGCGATGCCGAGCCGGACATCGCCATAGCCGGCGAACCCGGCCAGCGCTTCCGGTGCCGCGGGCGCGGTGAGTGGCGTTTCCGTGGCGGGCGCCGGCCCCGCGGCAGTTGCAGGGATCGCGGGGGCCGCAGGGCTGGCGGCGGGCATGGCGGGCGCCGGATCGGCTGCAGGTTTGCACGCGGCAAGCGTGGCCAGCAGGGCAAGCGGAAGCAGGACACGCATCGCGGAACTCCACGTGTTGCGACGGAGCCCCAGTGTCCCCGGCCGCGGTGAACGCGGCGCGAAGCGATGTCGCCCGCGCCTGCCGACCTGGCCCGCCGTGCCAGCGTCATCCGCGCGACATCCGCGCCGGCCAGGCGGCGCGCGCCGAACCGGCATCCGGAGGCGGCGGAGCAGAAGGCGCGCACCCGGTACTGCGGCAGCGACCACGAACTGGCCGAGGCGCTGCTCGACGGCCTGCGGCTGCTGCTGCGGCTGGCCAACGAGAGCTACGGCCAGCGCGTGTGGGCGCGGCGGGGCGAAGCGCTGCCGGAGCCGCTGCTGCCGCGGCTGGACGCAATCACGGCGCCGCGCGAGGCCACGCCCCAGCTCAAGCTGGTGGGCGGCTGAGGCACCGTCCCGCTCAGCGCTGGAAGCGCTTGCGCAGGCCCATCCAGCAGTCCGGGTAATCCTGCTGGCGATGGCCCGCGGCCAGCGCCTGCGCGGTCGGGCGGATCACCGCGCGGGTTTCGAACATGAAGGCCATGGTGCCGTCGATGTAGTCCGGCTGGCTCAGGTCGGCCGCGCTGGCCTTCTCGAAGGTTGCGGCGTCGGGCCCGTGCCCGGTCATGCAGTTGTGCAGCGAGCAGCCGCCGGGCGCGAAGCCTTCCGCCTTGGCGTCGTACACGCCGTGCAGCAGGCCCATGAACTCGCTGGCGATGTTGCGGTGGAACCACGGTGGCCGGAAGGTGTCGCGCATCGCCAGCACGCGCGGCGCGAAGATCGCGAAGTCCACGCTGCTGGTGCCCGGCGTGTCGCTGGGCGAATGCAGGACCAGGAAGATCGACGGATCCGGGTGATCGTAGCTGATCGAACCGATCACGTTGAAGCGGCGCAGGTCGTACCGGTATGGCGCGTAGTTGCCGTGCCAGGCCACCACGTCCAGCGGCGAATGGTCGATGTCGCTGCGCCACAGGTGGCCCTGAAACTTGGTCAGCAGCTCGAAGTCGCCGTCCACGTCCTCGAACGCGGCGCTGGGGTATTCGAAGTCGCGCGGGTTGGCCAGGCCGTTGCTGCCGATCGGGCCGAGGTCGGGCAGCTTGAACAGCGCGCCGAAGTTCTCGCAGACATAGCCGCGCGCCTGTCCGTCCGGCAGCGCGACGCGGAAGCGCACGCCGCGCGGGATCACCGCGATCTGCTGCGGCTCCACGTCCAGCACGCCCAGCTCGGTTTCGATGTGCAGGCGGCCCAGTTCCGGCACCAGCATCAGCTCGCCGTCGGCGTTGCAGAAGAAGCGGCCGTCCATGTCGCGATTGGCCGCATACAGGTGCAGGCCGCAGCCGGTACCCGCCTCCGGGCCGCCGTTGCCGGCCACGGTGTACAGGCCCTCGATGAAATCAGCGGGCGCCTCCGGCAGCGGCAGCGGATTCCACCGCAGCTTTTCCGGCGTCACCGGGCCGGCGCCGAAGTCGTTGTGGAACGCCGCATGCGCGAACGGCTCGAAGCGTCCATGCACTGCCGCCGGGCGGATCCGGTACAGCCAGCTGCGCCGGTTGGCGTGGCGCGGCGCGGTGAATGCGGTGCCGGTCAGCTGCTCCGCGTACAGCCCATGCGCCACCTGCTGCGGCGAGTTGCGCCCCACCGGCAGCGCGCCGGGCAGCGCTTCGCTTGCGAATTCGTTGCCGAAACCGGTCTGGTAGCCGTTGCTCTGGATCGCCATGGTCTGCTCGCTCAGTGGATACCCGCCGTGCGGCGGGCGGGGATCACAGCACGCCGCGCTTCATCTGGTCGCGCTCGATGCTCTCGAACAGCGCCTGGAAGTTGCCTTCGCCGAAACCCTCGTTGCCCTTGCGCTGGATGATCTCGAAGAAGATCGGGCCGAACGCGTTCTGGGTGAAGATCTGCAGCAGCTTGCGCGACTTGGTTTCCATGTCGGCGTCGATCAGGATCGAATTCCTGCGCAGGCGCTCCACGTCCTCGCCGTGGTTGGGCACGCGCACGTCGATCACGTCGAAGTAGGTGTCCGGCGTGTCCAGGAACTTCACCCCGGCCGCGTGCATGCGCTCGACCGAGTCGTAGATGTCGTCGGTGAACAGCGCGATGTGCTGGATGCCCTCGCCGTTGTAGGCGCGCAGGTATTCGTTGATCTGGCTCTTGTCGTCGCTGGACTCGTTCAGCGGGATGCGCACCACGCCGTCCGGCGCGGTCATCGCCTTCGACAGCAGGCCGGTCTTGGCGCCCTTGATGTCGAAGTAGCGGATCTCGCGGAAGTTGAACAGCTTCTCGTAGTAGTCCGACCACTTCGCCATGTTGCCCACGAACAGGTTGTGGGTGAGATGGTCGATGAAGGTCAGGCCGAAGCCCTTCGGATGCTGGTCCACGCCGGGCAGCGGCTCGTAATCGGCGTACAGGTCGGTGCGGCCGTCGTCGACCAGATACAGCATGCAGTCGCCGATGCCCTTGATCGCCGGGGTTTCCACCGCGCCGGTCTCGGGCTTGTGGTCGATTTCGGCGCCGCCATTGGCCAGCACGTGCGCCAGCACCTTGGCGGTGGGTTCGCGGAAGCGGATCGCGAAGCCGCACGCCGAGGGGCCGTGCTGGGCGGCGAAATCGGCGGCGAACGAATCTTCCGACTCGTTGAGCAGGAAATTGATGGTGCCCTGCCGGAACAGGGTGATCGGCCGCCCGCGATGGCGGGCGATGGCGGTGAAGCCCAGCTGCTGCAGGTATTCGCGCATGCGCGGTCCCTGGCCGGCGGGGGCGGCGAATTCGACGAACTCGAAGCCGTTGATCCCCATCGGGTTGTCGAAGGTGGTCGGTTGCATGCCAAGATTGGGTTGCGCGCTCATGGGGTACTCCTCAACGCCGGGAATGCGCATTCTATGGTTGCACTTGCAACTATCTCAAGCTCCCTCCTCTTTCCAGCCTCCCCGCATGCCCGACCACGCCAGCCTCGCCCTAGAACGCTTCCTGCCCTACCGGCTCAGCGTGCTCTCCAACCGGATCAGCGGCGCGATCGCGCGCGAGTACTCGCAGCGCTTCGACCTAGGCGTCACCGAGTGGCGGGTGATGGCGGTGCTGGGCCGCAGCCCCGACCTGTCCGCCAACCAGGTCGCCCAGCGCACCGCCATGGACAAAGTCGCGGTCAGCCGCGCGGTGGCACGGCTGCTGGAATCGGGGCGGCTGCTGCGCAGCTTCGACGACGACGACCGGCGCCGCTCGGTGCTGCGCCTGTCCGAGGCCGGCTACGCGATCTACGACCAGGTGGTGCCGCTGGCGCTGGGCTTCGAGCAGCAGCTGCTCGGCGACATGCCGGCGGACGAGCGCGCCCTGCTGTTCCGCCTGCTCGACCGGCTGGACGAGCTGGAACTGCGCGCCGAGTCCGCCGGGCAGGCCGTGGCCGGCTGACGCTCGCGGGCCACAAACGGAAACGGCGCCCACAGGCGCCGTTTCCCCATCGCAACCGTGTCCGCTTACTTCACGCCGTGCATCAGCCGCTGGATCAGCGGCGCGATCAGGAACAGCAGCACGCCGGCGCCGATCAGCACCCAGAAGCCGAAGGTGTAGCCGGCCTGCGCCGAAGCCACGGTCATGCCGGCCTCGCCGCTGACGCTGCTGGCGAAGATGCCGGACAGGTTGTTGCCGATCGCGGTGGACAGGAACCAGCCGCCCATGCCGAAGCCGACCAGGCGCACCGGCGCCAGCTTGGTGACCATCGACAGGCCGATCGGCGACAGGCACAGCTCGCCCACCGACTGGATGACGTAGACCATGAACAGCGTCCAGAACGGGATCTTCATGGTCTGCGGATCGACCAGGCTGGACAGCGCGAACATCAGCAGCAGGAAGGCCAGGCCATTGAAGATGATGCCCAGGCCGAACTTGCGCGGGATCGACGGATTGGCGCGGCCCATGCGGATCCAGATCCACGCGATCACCGGCGCCAGCGTGATGATGGCCAGCGAGTTGACCGACTGGAACCAGCCCACCGGGAACGTCCAGCCGCCGAAATCGCGCTCGACGATGTTCTGCGCCAGGAAGTTGAACGAGCTGCCGGCCTGTTCGAAGAACATCCAGAACAGCACGTTGAAGGCAAAGATGATCAGCATCGCGATCGCCTTGTCGCGGGCGACGGCGCCGTTGGCGAAACCTTCGCGCAGGATCAGCACGCACAGCACCACGAACAGCGCGGTCAGCAGGATCTGCAGGTTGTTGGCGTCGATGGTCAGCAGGAAGTAGATCGCCGGGATCGCCACCAGCACGCCCACCGCCACCATCAGCACGCGGCCGAAGCCTTCGGCGCCGGCGGTGGGGCGGCCGATGCCCTGCAGCTGCGCGCGGCCCACCCAGAACCACACCAGGCTGATCAGCATGCCGATGCCGGAGGCGATGAACACCGCCTTGTAGGCCGGCATTTCCGAGGAGCCGCCGAACATGTTCTCGGCCAGGAAACCGGTCAGGATCGGCGCGATCAGCGCACCGGCGTTGATGCCCATGTAGAACAGGGTGAAGCCGGAGTCGCGGCGTTCGTCGCCGGTCGCGTACAGCTGGCCCACCATGGTCGAGATGTTCGGCTTGAACAGGCCGTTGCCGGCGATCACCGTCGCAAGGCCCATCTTGAACACGGCCTCGTTGGGCACCACCACCATGAACAGGCCGGCCGCCATCACCACCGCGCCGAGCAGGATCGAGCGCTGGTAGCCCAGCACCTTGTCGGCGACATAGCCGCCGAACAGCGCCGCCGCGTACACCAGCGCGAGGTAGGCGCCATACAGCTTGCTGGCATCGCCCTCGCCGGAGGAATCGCCGCCGAAGAACTGCGCCACGATGTACAGCGCCAGCGCCCAGCGCATGCCGTAGAAGGCGAAGCGCTCCCAGAACTCGGTCATGAACAGCATCCACAGCGGACGCGGATGGCCCATCACCTGCTTGAATTCCGGAACTGCGCCCGGCGTCGTATCAGCGGCTCCGCTCATGCGGCGTTCCCCCTTCTTTTCATGCGTTGAGTAAGGATGTCGAACCGGCCGGCGATGGGCGCGGAACCGGGGGAGAATGGCCGAGGCACGCGGGCAACGTCAAACAAGGCGCATTCAGGACGCCATGCTGCAAAGCAGCAAATCCTGCCCGCCCGAACCCGGAAATCTCGCCTACGTGGCGCTGCCGCGACCGGGCCCCACCGAGGTGCGCACCTCGAACAGCTCCGGGAAGAAGGTCAGGTCCAGCGCCCGCTTGAGGAAGGACACCCCGCTGGAACCGCCGGTGCCGCGCTTGAAGCCGATGATCCGCTGCACCGTGCGCATGTGGCGGAAGCGCCACAGCTGGAACTGGGTTTCCAGATCGACCAGGTCCTCGCACAGCTGGTACTCGCGCCAGTAGCGGCCGGTGTCCTCATAGATGCGCTCGAACACCGGCACCAGCGCCGGGTCCAGCACGTGCGGCTGGGTCCAGTCGCGCGCCAGGTGCGCGGCCGGCACCGGATGGCCCCAGCGGGCGAGATAACGCAGGAACTCGTCGTACAGGCTGGGCGCGCGCAGCACCGCTTCCAGCGCCGCCTGCCCGGCGGGATCGTGGGCGAACACCTTGAGCATCGCCGCATTCTTGTTGCCCAGCAGGAACTCCACCGTTCGGTACTGCAGCGACTGGAAGCCGGACGATGGCCCCAGCACATCGCGGAACTCCATGTATTCCGACGGCGTCAGCGTCTCCAGCACCGACCACTGCGCGGTCAGCTGGTCGAGCACGCGCTTGCAGCGCGCGGTGACCTTGCCGAACTGCCAGACGCGGTCGTGGCGCAAGTGTTCCACCGCCGCGGACAGCTCGTGGATCAGCAGCTTCAGCCACAGCTCGCTGGTCTGGTGCTGGACGATGAACAGCATCTCGTCGTGGTGCGGCGGGTTCGACAGCGGCTGCTGCGCCGACAGCAGGCGGTCCAGCCGCAGGTAACCACCGTAGGTGATGCGGCCAGCCAGGTCGGTATGGATGTCGGCCTCGAGGTCGCGCCGGTTCGCGCTGGAGGTGTCGTGTTCGCTGCTCATCGCGCGATTCTCGCATGCCGCCTGCAGTCCCGCGCTGACCGCCGTCAAGTGCCTTGCGATGCCGCAGCGCGCAACGGCTTGTTAGCGCAGCGCCGGTATCATGGAGCGATTGCTCCAATTACAAGGCAATCATGACCACTGCCGCCAGCTTCGAAATCGAATACCTGCAATACCTCAAGCCAGATGGCACCCTCGCGGCCCCGCTGCCGCCGGCGGTGCCCGATGCGGCGGCGCTGCTGCCACTGTTCAAGCAGATGCTGTTCCTGCGCACCTTCGACAGCAAGGCCATCGCCCTGCAGCGCACCGGCAAGCTGGGCACCTACGCCGCCTGCCTGGGACACGAGGCCACCCACGTCGGGATCGGCGCGTCGATGCAGCCGGAAGACGTGTTCGCCCCCAGCTACCGCGAATACGGCGCGCAGTTCGCGCGCGGCATGCGTCCGCGCGAGGTGCTGATGTACTGGGGCGGCGACGAGCGCGGCAACCTGCTGACCGGCGCGCCGGCCCACGACTATCCGTGGTGCGTGCCGATTTCCACCCAGATGCTGATGGCCTCCGGTGCCGCGCTGAGCTTCAAACTGCGCAAGCAGGACCGGGTGGCCGTGGCGGTCTGCGGCGACGGCGGTTCCTCCAAGACCGACTTCTACGCGGCGGTGAACTCCGCCGGCGCCTACCAGCTGCCGCTGGTGCTGTGCGTGGTCAACAACGGCTGGGCGATCAGCGTGCCGCGCAAGGCCCAGACCGGCGCCGAGACGCTGGCGCAGAAGGGCCTGGCCGGCGGCCTGCACTGCCTGCAGGTGGACGGCAACGACCTGGTGGCGGTGCTGGAAGCGATGCGGCGCGCCCACGAGCGCGCGCGCAAGGGCGAAGGCGGCAGCGTCATCGAGTTCATGACCTACCGCCTGCACGACCACACCACCGCCGACGACGCCCGCCGCTACCGCGGCGAGGACGAGGTGAAGCAGGCCTGGCTGAAGGAGCCGTTCCTGCGCCTGCGCAAGTACCTCACCGATGCGGGGCTGTGGGACGAAGCGCAGGAAAAGGCCTGGATCGAGGAGAGCGGCAAGCGCGTGGACGTGGAAATCAACGCCTACCTGGAAACCCCGGTGCAGCCGGTGGAAGCGATGTTCGACTACCTCTACGGCGACATGCCGGCCGAGGTGCTGGCGCAGCGGGAAGCCGCTATCGCGCTGGAGGGCCGGGCATGAGCGCGCAACCCATCACCCCCGCTCCCATCACGCTTATCGAAGCGATCACCCAGGCGCTCGCCTACGAGCTGCGCACGGACGAGTCCGTCGTGGTGCTGGGCGAGGACGTCGGCGTCAACGGCGGCGTGTTCCGCGCCACCGCCGGCCTGTCCGCGCAGTTCGGCACCGAACGCATCCTCGACACCCCGCTGGACGAAACCACGATTGCCGGCTTGACCGTCGGCATGGCCAGCCAAGGCATGAAGCCGGTCGCCGAAGCCCAGTTCGACGGCTTCATGTACCCGATGGTCGACTTCATCGTCTGCCACGCCGCGCGCATGCGCTACCGCACCCGCGGCCGCCTGACCTGCCCGATGGTGCTGCGCGTACCGTGGGGCGGCGGCATCCGCGCGCCGGAACACCATTCCGAGGCCAACGAATCCATCTTCACCAACGTGCCCGGCCTGCGTGTGGTGATGCCCAGTTCCCCACAGCGCGCCTACGGCCTGCTGCTGGCCGCGATCCGCGACCCGGATCCGGTGATCTACATGGAGCCCAAGCGCATCTACCGCCAGTACAAGGAGCTGGTGCCGGACGATGGCGAAGCGCTGCCGCTGGACGTGTGCTACGTGCTGCGCGACGGTTCCGACATCACGCTCGTCACCTGGGGCGCGCAGGTGAAGGAAACCCTGGAGGCCGCCGAGAAGCTGGCCGCCGAGGGCATCAGCGCCGAGGTCATCGACGTGGCCACGCTGAAGCCGCTGGACTTCGCCACCATCGCCGAATCGGTGGCCAAGACCGGCCGCTGCGTGATCGTGCACGAGGCCGCCAAGACCGCCGGCTTCGGCGCGGAGATCGCCGCGCGCGTGGCCGAGGAATGCCTGTTCGACCTGCTGGCGCCGGTCGAGCGCGTCACCGGCTACGACACCCACATCCCGCTGTTCCGCCTGGAGATGAAGTACCTGCCGAGCGTGGACAAGATCATCGCCGCCACCCGGCGCGCGATGGCGTATTCGTAAAGGACACCCCATGAGCAAGAAGTTCCTCCTGCCCGACCTCGGCGAAGGCCTGCCGGATGCGACCATCGTGGAGTGGTACGTCAAGGAAGGCGACGTGATCCGCCTGGACGAGAACCTGGTCTCGATGGAGACCGCCAAGGCGGTGGTCGACGTGCCCTCGCCGGTGTCCGGCAAGGTGCTGAAGCTGGCCGGCGGCCCCGGCGACGTGATCGTCACCGGCACCATGCTGGCCGAGTTCGAGATCGACCCCAGCCTGCCGCAGCGCGCGGAAGGCCAGGACACCGGCCACCACCACGGCCCTTCGCACGCCGCGCCCGAACCGGCAGCGCCCGCGCCGGCCACCGCCGCGAAGGCGGAGCCGGAAGATGCCGGCACGGTGGTCGGCGCGATGCAGGTCGGCAATGCGGTGGTGGCCGAGGCCGCGGTGGCCGTTGGCGGCGTCAAGGCGGTGCCGGCGGTGCGTGCGACCGCGCGCAAGCTGGGCGTCGACCTCACCCGCGTGCGCGCCAGCGGCCCGGACGGCACGGTGACCATGGACGACGTGAAGCGCGCGGCGGCGGACGGTTCGGCCAAGCCGGGCGCCGCCCCTGCACCCCGCGCGGCTGCACCGATGCAGGCAGCCGCGGCACCCGCCGCAGCGGCGCAGCGCAGCACCCTCTCGCAGTCCGGCAAGCCGATGCGCACCCAGCCGCCGGGCGTGGCCGCCAGCGGCCAGCCCGAGCAGCTCAAGGGCGTGCGCCGCAACATGGCGCGGGTGATGGCCGACGCGCACGCCAAGGTGGTGCCCACCACCCTGTGCGACGACGCCGACCTGCACGCCTGGCTGGGCAAGCAGGACATCACCGCGCGGCTGGTGCGCGCCATTGTCGTCGCCTGCAAGACGGTGCCGGCGCTCAACGCCTGGTTCGACGGCGAGGCGCTCAGCCGCACCCTGCACCCCAACGTCGACATCGGCATCGCGGTGGACACCGACGACGGGCTGTTCGTGCCGGCGCTGCGCAATGCCGACATGCTGGACGCGCGCGGCATCCGCGAAGGCATCAACCGCCTGCGCGCGCAGGTCGAGGCGCGCAGCCTGCCGGCCAGCGAACTGAGCGGCTACACCATCTCGCTGTCCAACTTCGGCATGTTCGCCGGCCGCTACGCCACCCCGGTGGTGGTGCCGCCGTGCGTGGCCATCGTCGGCGCCGGCAAGCTCAGCCACGACGTGGTGGCGGTGATCGGCGGCATCGAGGTGCACCGCCGCATGCCGATCAGCCTGACCTTCGACCACCGCGCCTGCACCGGCGGCGAGGCCGCGCGCTTCCTGAAGGCGCTGCTGGACGACATGGCGCTGCCGCAGTAACCATCGGCTGGCGGCAGGGAAAAAACGGCGGGCTGCGGCCCGCCGTTCTGTTTTGCGCGGCTGCAAGCCGCGGCGGCACCGCGCTTCCGTCAAGACAGGCAGGCCACTGCCCGCTTTCAGCCCACAGCGTCCCCGCGCTCACCGTCCGGTGCCTCCGTGGAGCGTGCATGACCGCGCGCTAGGATGGGCTGCCATTCTTCCGGAGCCCCGCCATGGCCCATCGCAGCCGCCTGTCCGGCTTCATCATCGACTGCAATACCGGCGACCTCGACGCCGCCGCCGATTTCTGGGCCCGGGCGCTGGGCTGCAGCGTCGCCAACCGCGACGCGGGCGACGCGACCGCGGACTACCAGATGCTGGGCGATACCCCGGGCGAGCTGCACATCGAGGTGCAGAGAGTCGACCATCCCTCGCGCGTGCACCTCGACATCGAAACCGACGACGTCGACGCGGAAGCCGCACGGCTGGAGCAGCTCGGCGCGAAGAAGGTCGCCTTCGTCAAGCGCTGGTGGGTGATGGAGGCGCCGACGGGGCAGCGCTTCTGCGTAGTGGCGACCAAGTACCCGGACCGCGGCGTGGCCTGGAACGCCTGGGACTGATCAGGCCGGCGCGAACCGGCGCCGGCGCAGCCAGAACGCCGCCGCCAGCACCAGCAGGAACACCCCGTAGCCCACCGAGGTGGCCAGCACCTGCGGCCACAGCGCGCCATGGCTGCGGTCGGCGTGGTCGAAGCTCCAGTACAGGCTGAGCAGGCAGCCGGCGTAGGCCATCAGCAGGGCGATGGCGTCGAAGCGCCGGCGCGCGTCGGTGCGCGGCTGGCGTGGATACAGCCAGTACAGCGCCGACAGGATCAGGAACCACGGTGCGAACAGCACCAGCGCCAGCACCGGCAACGCCGCGAGGTTGTTCACGCCTTGCCGCCCTCGCCTTCCAGCGCCGCCGCCACGAACGCCGCCAGCGCGGCGTTCACTTCGGCGCTGGTCACGCCCTCGCCCAGCATGAAGTCGCTGGCATCGTCGCCCACTTCCCCCTGCTTGATCGCGGCCACGCGCTGGCCGGCATCGCGCGGCGAATCGAAGCCCACGCTCTGCAGCAGCACGCGCTCGCCCTGCACCAGCTTGAAATAGAACTTGCCGTCGGCGTCGCGGTACTGCTTGAACGCGGGCAACACCTCGGCTTCCTTCTTCGCCGCGGCCGTGGCGTCGTCGCCCGCGACCGTGGACAGGTCGCGCAGGCCCACCGCCGCGCGCAGGCGCGCAAGCGTCGGGGTGGCATGGGTGGCGCGCAGGCGCGCCGCACCGTCGCGCAGGACCGCCTCGATCTCCGCCGGCTTCGCCATCAGCGCCTCGTACTTCTCGCGCAGCGGGGCCACTTCCGCATCGATGCGCTCGAACAGCTTCTGCTTCGCATCGCCCCAGCCGATGCCGTCGGCGAACGCCTGCGCGAACGCGGCGGTTTCCTCCTTCGAGGCGAACGCCTGGTACAGCTGGAACAGCGCCGAGCCTTCGGTGTCCTTGCGCTCGCCGGGCGCGCGCGAGTCGGTGAGGATGCCGGCGATCAGCTTCTTCAACTCGTTGCGCGGGGCGAACAGCGGGATGGTGTTGTCGTAGCTCTTGCTCATCTTGCGGCCGTCGAGGCCGGGCAAGGTGGCCACGTTGTCGTCGATCACCACCTCTGGCAGCACGAAGTGCTCGCCGTAGAGATGGTTGAAGCGCTGGCCGAAGTCGCGCGCCATCTCGATGTGCTGGATCTGGTCGCGGCCCACAGGCACCTTGTTGGCGTTGAAGATCAGGATGTCCGCGGCCATCAGCACCGGGTACATGAACAGCCCGGCGTTGACGCCAGCGTCATCGTCCTCGCCTTCGGCGCGGTTGCGGTCCACCGCCGCCTTGTAGGCATGGGCGCGGTTGAGCAGGCCCTTGCCGGCCACGCAGGTCAGGAACCAGGTGAGTTCGGGGATCTCCGGGATGTCGCTCTGGCGGTAGAACCAGTTCTTTTCCACGTCCAGGCCGCAGGCCAGCCAGGTGGCGGCGATTTCCAGCGTGCTGCGCTGCACGCGCGCCGGATCGCCGCACTTCACCAGCGCGTGGAAGTCGGCGAGGAAATAGAAATTCTCCACGTCGGCGGCCTGCGCGCTGGCCAGCGCCGGGCGGATCGCGCCGACGTAATTGCCCAGGTGCGGCGTGCCCGAAGTGGTGATGCCGGTCAGGATGCGGGTCTTGCTCATGCGGTGAACGCTGTCGGAACGGGAAGCGGCCGCACAGTGTACCCGCGCGGCCCGGCAACCCCGTTCGCCGGCGCCGCGCGTTGGCAACAGGGCAGCGCAATGCCTGCGCCCCGGGAGAGCCCCATGTTCCGCCGCCTGCTGATCGTCCTTGCCGTCCTCGCCGCCAGTGCGCCTGCGACCGCGCGCGCCCCGCTGTCCGCCCAGCCGCTGGTGACGCTGGCGCTGGTGGACCGCGACACCGCCCAGACCCTGCCCGAGTACCGCCACCGCGGCCGCGGCTGGGTTGCCGGCACGCCCGGCCATCGCTATGCGGTACGCCTCACCAACACCACCGGCGAGCGGGTGCTGGTGGTGCTGTCGGTGGATGGCGTGAATGCGGTCAGCGGGCAGACCGCCGCGCCCTCGCAGGCTGGCTATGTGCTGGGTCCGTGGGAGAGCGCCGAGATCGGGGGCTGGCGCAAGTCGCTGGACGACATCGCGCAGTTCGTGTTCACAGACCTGCCGGACAGCTACGCCGCGCGCACCGGGCGGCCGGACAACGTCGGGGTGGTCGGCATCGCGGTGTTCCGCGAGCGCTGGCAGCGCCCGCTGCCGCCGCCGGCACCGCCGGTCGCCCCGGCACCGCGGGGCAAGGCAGCAGCGTCGGCCAGCGCCGACCGCGCAGTGGCGATGGAGGCGATGCCGCAGCGCATCGGCATCGGCACCGGCCACGGCCAGCGCGAGCACGCGCCGGTGGGACAGACCACGTTCGAACGGGCCAGCAACGCGCCGCAGCAACTCAGCGAGTTGCGCTACGACAGCGTGGATACACTGGTGGCGATGGGCGTGCTGCCGCGCCGCGAGCAGGTCCGTATCCGGCCGCAGCCGCGCGCCTTCCCCGGCGGGTTCGTACCCGATCCACCGGGGCTGTGATGGGAGGCGCGGGCGGGACCCACTCCGCCGGCGCCCAGTCTCACTTGGCTGCGCCCTCGATCTTCTCGCCGGCCTTCTGGATGTCCTTGCCCGCGCCGGCAATGGTGTTGCAACCGGCCAGGAAGGCCAGGCAGGCCAGCGCCAACAGCGCCATCTTCATCTGCTTCATGGGGGGTTCTCCTCGGAATCCGGCGGACATTACCGGTCCGGAGGGAGCACAAGCAAGCCCGCCTCCGCGCCGCCTCCACCTGCGTCCCTGCAGGGTCGGCGGCGCGGAGGCGTCACATCAGCACTTCATGTCCTTGCAGTCCTGGGCCTTCTCTTCGACCTTCTCACCAGCTTTCTGGACGTCCTTGCCTGCGCCGGCAATGGTATTGCAGGCGGTCAGGGTCACGCTGGAAAACATGACCAGCATCAGCAGGGCGATCAAGCGCTTCATGGAGCCTCCTTCACTGTCGGGGGTGCGGCCATTTACCCCGCAGCCGCGTGAAGCAGGCGTGCATGCGCCGCCTGGCGGCACAACCATGGATGAACGGGGCAGGCCCGGCGCGCCTACTCGCGCTCTCGCGGGATCACGCTGATGCGGCCATTGGTTTCGAGCAAGGCCAGGCGGACGTCACCGACATCATCGATGTTGTTCATGCGCAGCGCCTCGGCGAAGTCGTCGTGGCTGACCAGCTCGCGCCGCAGCACGTGCTTGAACACCCTGCCATCGCGCGCCAGTACCACCGGTTCTCCCTCGACCCAGCGCTCCACCCTGCGGTTGCGCGAGGTCTGCCACGCCACCAGGTAGTTCAGCGCAATCAGGGTGCTCGCCATGATCGCGGCGCCGGTCAGCGAGTTGTCGCCGCCGTTGATCCCGTTCTGGACCGCATTGCCGATCAGGATCAGCAGGACCAGGTCGAACGGCGTGAACTGCCCGACCGCGCGTTTGCCGGAGACCCGCACCAGCACCATCACCATCACGTACACCACGCAGGCCCGCAGCACGAACACCCACCACGGGGCGGACAGCTGGAACAACTCGTTCATGTGATCTCTCCGCTGATCGGCTGCACGGACATTAACAACGCGGCCTGCATGAAGGCTGCATGGAGCAAAGCCCCGCTGAGCAGAGGAGGCGCGCAGACAGGCGCGGGTCCTGGAAGCCTCCGGCTTGGCGCCCAAGCTTTGCCGCCGCCCAAAAGGCGGCCACAAAAAAGCCCCGCAGCCAGGGGGGACTGCGGGGCCGGGGAAGGCCGGTTGGGGAGGACCTGCACCTTCCGGATGATCACACCAGGGGAGGGGTAGTGATCGGCAACAGGCGTTGCACCTGTTGCGAGCTATATGACCACTTCCAACATGGATGGTTCGTGAAGATTCCAGTTAAAAAACCGTTCGGTTCAGGAATGATTCATTGCATTTTCCCGAAACCCCGCCAAACCCGCGCCGCGTCACGCTTTGCGGGCCTGAACGCGAGCTCAGTGGGCCTCGTCCCAGTTGTCGCCCACCCCGCTGTCCACGACCAGCGGCACCCGCAGCCCGGCGGCGCCCGCCATCAGCGCCGGCACCTGTTCCAGCAGGGTCGGCACGAAGCCGGCGTCGGCCTCGAACACCAGTTCGTCGTGCACCTGCAGGATCATCAGCGCGCGGTCCCGTTGGTCGGCCAGCCAGGCGTCCACGCGCACCATCGCGCGCTTGATGATGTCGGCGGCGGTGCCCTGCATCGGCGCGTTGATCGCGGCGCGCTCGGCGCCGGCGCGCTGGGCGGCGTTGCGGGAGTGGATGTAGTCCAGCGCCAGCCGGCGGCCGAACACGGTTTCCACGTAGCCAAGGTCGCGCGCCTGCTGGCGGGTGCGTTCCATGTAGTCGCGCACGCCGGGATAGCGGCTGAAGTACAGCGCGATGTAGTCCTGCGCCTCGCCGCGGCCGATGCCCAGCTGCTTGGCCAGCCCGAACGCGCCCATGCCGTAGATCAGGCCGAAGTTGATCGCCTTGGCGGCGCGGCGCTCGTTCGTCGTCACATCGCCCATGGGCTTGCCGAAAACTTCCGCGGCGGTGGCGCGGTGGATGTCGGCGCCTTCCGCGAACGCGCGCAGCAGCGCCGCGTCTTCCGACAGGTGGGCCATGATCCGCAGCTCGATCTGCGAGTAGTCGCAGGCCACCAGCTTGCGCCCCGGCGGTGCGATGAAAGCGGTGCGGATGCGACGGCCTTCCTCGGTGCGGATCGGGATGTTCTGCAGGTTGGGATCGGACGACGACAGCCGCCCGGTGGCCGCGCCGGCCTGGTGGTAGCTGGTGTGCACGCGGCCGGTGTCGGGGTTGACCATCTCCGGCAGCTTGTCGGTGTAGGTGCTGCGCAGCTTGGCCAACCCGCGGTATTCCAGGATCACCCGCGGCAGCGCGTGCTGGTCGGCGATCGCCTCCAGCGCCTCTTCGTTGGTCGAGGGCGCGCCGCTGGGGGTCTTCACCAGCGCCGGCAGCTTCAGCTCGTCGAACAGCAGCGCGCCCAGCTGCTTGGGCGAATCCAGGTTGAAGCTGCGGCCGGCCAGCTCGGTGGCCTGCTGCTGCGCGGCCAGCATGCGCCGGCCCAGGTCCGCGGATTGGCGGCGCAGCTCGTCGGCATCCACCAGCACGCCGTTGGCCTCCACCCGCGCCAGCACCGGCACCAGCGGCATCTCGATGTCGCGGTACACGGCGTCGAGCGTCGGCTCGGCGGCCAGCTTGGCGCGCAGCACGCGGTGCAGGCGCAGGGTGATGTCGGCATCCTCGCCGGCGTAGCGGGTGGCGTCGTCGATCGCCACCTGCGAGAACGGGATCTGCTTGGCGCCCTTGCCGGCCACGTCCTCGTACTTGATGGTGTCGTAGCCGAGGTGGCGCCTGGCCAGCGAGTCCATGTCGTGGCGGGCGATGCCGGCGCTGAGCACGAAACTCTCCAGCATCGTGTCGTCGGCATAACCGCGCACGTCGATGCCGTGGCGACGCAGCACGTGCAGGTCGTACTTGCCGTGCTGGCCCAGCTTCTTCTTCGCCGGCTCCTCCAGCAGCGGGCGCAGCGCGGCCAGCACCGCCGCGCGGTCCAGCTGCGCCGGCGCGCCCGGATAATCGTGGCCCAGCGGGATGTAGCAGGCCTGGCCCGGCTCCACGCTGAAGCTCAGGCCCACCAGCGTGGCGCGCATCGGGTCGAGGCTGTCGGTTTCGCTGTCGAAGGCGAACTCGTCCGCGGCCTGCAGTTTCTCGATCCAACCCGACAGCTGCGCCTCGGTCAGCACCGTCTCGTACGCGCCCGGCGCCGACAGCGCGGGATCGATGCCGTCGGCAGCGGCCGGTGCGGCGGCCGCGACGAAGCCGCCGCCGCGGGCCACGCCGGGCTCCTTGTTGGCCACGCCCGCCGAAGCCGCGCCGCCGTCGAGCTCCTTCAACGCCTGGTTGAAACCATAGCGCGCGTACAGCGCGCGCAGGGTGTCCACGTCGCGCTCGCGCAGGGCGAGGTCCGCCGGCGCCAGCGGCAGCGCGATATCGGTCCTGATGGTGACCAGCTCACGATTGAGCGGCAGCCGCGGCAGCGCGGCGCGCAGGTTGTCGCCGATCTTGCCCTTGATGCCCTCCGCATTCGCAATCACGCCGTCCAGCGAGCCGTATTCCGCCAGCCACTTGGCCGCGGTCTTTGGCCCGCATTTCTCCACGCCGGGCACGTTGTCGACGGTGTCGCCCATCAGCGCCAGCAGGTCGACGATCTGGTCGGCGCGCACGCCGAATTTCTCGATCACCGCCGCATCCGCGTCCATCCGGCTGCCGCTCATGGTGTTGACCAGGCCCACGCCCGGCCGCACCAGCTGGGCGAAGTCCTTGTCGCCGGTGGAAATGGTGACCGCCAGGCCCTCGCCCGCTGCGCGCAGCGCCAGGGTGCCGATCACGTCGTCGGCCTCGACCCCGGGTTCACGCAGGATCGGGATGCCCAGCGCGCCGACGATCTCCAGCATCGGCTCGACCTGCGCGCGCAGCTCGTCCGGCATCGGCGGGCGGTTCGCCTTGTACTGGGGATACAGCTCGTCGCGGAAGGTCTTGCCGGGCGCATCCACCACGAAGGCGATGTGCTCGGGTTTTTCCTTCAGGTGGCCGCGCAGCATGTTGACCACCCCGAACAGCGCGCCGGTCGGCTCGCCGGCCGCGTTGGTCAGCGGCGGCAGCGCGTGGAAGGCGCGGTAGAGGTAGGAAGAACCGTCGATCAGGACAAGGCGTGTCATGCCGCAAGTCTAATCCCGACTTGTCGTAGTGTAGAGCGATGCTCCCATGAAAACGTGTTTGCGCCGGCGCTTGGCATCCATGCCAGACAACCTTCACGAAACAAAAGCACCATGCACTCGACATCATTTGAACTGGCAAGAAGATATTTGGTTGACGATCTGGATGTGTCCGTTGAAGTCGGCTCGCATCTTCACAAAATCCTCGAAGCACGCACGAAAAACAAACCCTGCACCGAAGATGACATCACTTACCTGCACAGCAATGAATTGCATGCACTTGCAGGCCTTATCAAAGGCGATGTTTCCTGGGCGCAGTACAAGCAAGCTGCCGCAACCGAACGGGAATGCCGTGTCGCACTGATTCGAGAAGCAGAAGCCGAGGCCAAGCGCGCTCGAGAAGAGGCACGACGACTGAAGCTGGAAGAGCTTGAGCGAAAACGACAGCTTCGTCTTGAGGCCCAAGCGAAAGAGGCCGCGCTGCTGGCACAGCGAGAAGCGGAGCGCATCGCCTATCTGAACAGCCCCGAATACATCGCACAGCAAAAAGAGCAGGCGATTCTCCGAAAATATGGCGTCACATCTCCAATAAAAGAACAGGATCGCCCGCAATTGTGGGGGGTTTTCGAAAAGCTGGAATCCAACGCACGGCTTGAAGGTGCGGATGCCGCTTGGCTGATCGGCATGAAAGGAAGGTATGGCCTGGAAGGCGCACTTGCCGCACATCACCGGCTCGAAGCGGATTTCTGTATCGCCGAGTTCAAGCGTACCGGCGATCCATGGCAAGCCGTCAATGCCAGTGGCCATTTGCGCAAGTGCAACGCTTCCAGAGAAGCCGATGAGCTTCTCGCAACGCTGCATCCAAACCGACTGAAGCACCCGAAACTGCACTCAGCCGTCCTCACGACGCGTGGCGGAGCCAAGCGCGATCTAGGGAAGGTCTGATCAACACACTCTGAAGCTTCAATCTCGGGCCACAGAGCGG
>NZ_JAXOFT010000026.1:0-28482 GCF_036409385.1 Thermomonas sp. LB-4
ACAACGAGGAGCGGCCGAAGAAGGCATTGGGCGGACTGACACCGAGCGCCTACGCGAAGCATCTGGCATCCACTACCATCCACCCCGGACTCTAAATCGCCCCGCTACTGAAAGCGGGGGTCGTCGGTGTGACCCCCATCCTGCAGCGTGACCTGATTGGGTCAAGGCCGGGTTGTCATGCAGGCAGTTTGGCTGCAAGCAGTTCGACCTTCTCGATATTGGGCGGAGAACTGAGCAAGGTCGCGGCGTTGGCCATCAAGGCCGCGGCGATCTGGCCGTCCAGATGTGCTTGGCGACCTGCCTCATCGGCAAAGGCATCGAACACACCGAACGTCGAAGGGCCAAACTTCAATGCGAACCAGGCAGTGGTGCCGGACTCGGCGTTGGCGAGCGGCAGTGCGCTGGCCAGGAAGTCGGCAAGCGCAGCCTCCTGGCCGGGTTTGGCTTCGAGGCGAACAAACAGGGCGAGCTTGGTCATACGGTAATCCTTTGGGTAAATGGGTTAGGTGACGGGATCGATGAGCCTGCAATCTAAATCTTCATGACAGCCATCTCTATAGGCAATAATGACAACATTGATATCATTGCTGCCATGAAACTCCACATCCTTGTTTGTGATGGCGTGTTTGATCTGGGGCTTGCGGCGCTCACTGACACAGTGGGCTTAGCCAATGCGATGGCGCGCTCGCTGCCACAGGCTCCCGCGCACATAGAGCTCACGCTGGTGGGCGTGCGGCGTCGCATCCGAACTGCGCAAGGCTTGACGGTCCCCGTGGTCACTGCGCATGGTGTGCCCGAACCAGACGTCGTGCTCGTGCCAGCGTTTGGCGACAAGATGCCTGACACGCTCTCGGCTCGACTCACACGCACCGATGTGCCCGACGCGGTCGCGGCGCTACAGCAGTGGTCCACCGCTGGCGCGCACCTTGGTGCCGCTTGCTCCGGTAGTTTCTTGCTTGCAGAGAGTGGCCTGCTTGATGGGCATCGTGCGACGACGTCATGGTGGCTGGGGCCGATGTTCCGGCAGCGCTATCCGAACGTCACGCTGGACGAGTCACGCATGATCGTGAACTCGACACGCTTCACCACCGCGGGTGCCGCTTTGGCCCACGTCGACTTGGCCTTGCGCATCATCCGAGGGCGCAGTCCGGCGCTGGCTGCCCTGGTGGCACGCTATCTGCTGGTCGAGACACGCAGTTCGCAAGCCGAGTTCGTGATTCCCGACCACCTTGCGCATGCCGACCCGATGGTGGAGCGCTTCGAGTGCTGGGCCAGACGTCGGCTCGCGCAGGGGTTCTCGCTGGCCGAGGCGGCCAACGCCGCGGGCACAAGCGAGCGCACCTTGGCGCGGCGGCTGCAAAGCGTTTTGGGAAAGACACCGCTGTCGTATTTCCAGGACCTGCGCGTGGAGCATGCCGTCCATCTCTTGCGCACCGGGAACGCCAGCGTCGACCAGGTCGCCGCACAGGTCGGGTACTCGGATGGGGTGACCCTGCGGGCCCTGTTGCGCCGTAAGCTGGGCCGGGGTGTCAGGGAGTTGCGACGCGGTGGATGACCAGAGGCGTTTGGTGTATGTACGGCTGGAGAGCGCTGGCCGGTTCCACCAATCAGTCCGAAAATCCTGCTTGATCGTCCACTGCCGACGGGCGTACCGGCAGGCTTTTCGCTCCCATTCGCACTGGTTCGCAGCAACCCGCAGCGCTTCGATTCCGTACTCTTAATAGTCGTTTGATGCGGGGTACCACCCCACCACCATCCACCAAAACCCCAACCTTAGCCGGTTGGGGTTTTCTGTTTGTGGGGTGCCTCGGCGCGGGCGGCGCATGCCGCCAGGGCTCAGAGCAGTGGCGCCAGCCGCGGTTCCAGCAGGCCACGGCGCCAGCCGGCCAGTGGGCCGGTCCAGCCGCTGCCGTCCTGCAGGGCCTCCAGCACCTTGCGCGAGGCCAGCAGACCCTCGGGCAACTGCAATTCTGCCGCCAGTTTTGCCACGGCTTCCTGCAGGGCGCGAAGCTGTTTCTTGTCACGGTCGTCGCCACGGGCCAAGGGGGCTTTGGCTTCGTCGGCCAGTGGGGTGATCAACGCTTCCCACAGTGGCGTACGCAGGCTGCGCGGGGACTTCGGGTGGCCGTCCAGCAGGGCGTCGAAGCGCAGCCGGCTGTCCAGCTTCTGGCGGGCAAGGGCGACCGCCAGCTCGTTGTCGAGGATCCAGCTGCGTGGGCGGTCGCTGCTGCGCGCGTGGGCGTCGCGCCAGCGCAGCAGGCGCAGCAGCCGGCGCTGGCCCTCGGCGTCGAGGAACTGCGCGCTGCGGATCGCCAGGTGCGGCCAGCGCTCGCCGTCGTCGCTGGCGGCGTTGGCGAGCTGGCGGGCGCTGTCTTCTTCCAGCCAGGCCGCCCGCCCGTTGCCGGCCAGGCGCGCCTGCAGGTCGCGATGGAGGGCGTGCAGGTGGCGCACGTCGTCCGCCGCGTACGCCAGCTGGGCGGCGGAGAGCGGCCGGCGCAGCCAGTCGGAGCGGGTTTCGCCTTTCGCCAGTTCCACCCCGGTCACGGCCTGCACCAGCTTCTGGTAGCTGAGGCCTGCGCCCAGTCCGCACATCGCGGCGGCGGCCTGGGTGTCGAACAGCGGCGTCGGCAGGGTGCGGCAGGCGTACTGGAACGCCACCAGGTCCTCGCTGGGGCTGTGCATCAGCTTGAGCACGGCCGGGTCGGCCAGCAGCGGCGCCAGTGCTTCGCGCATGCCGGGCCGCAGCGGATCGACCAGCAGGATGTCGTCGTCGCCTTCGCCCAGCGCGATCTGCACCAGCGCCAGCTGTGGCCAGTAGGTGCGTTCGCGGATGAACTCGGTGTCCAGGCCGATGGCGGCGGGCGGGGTGGCGAGGCGCGCGCGCAGCGCGCCGGGGGTATCGATCCAATGCGTCATCCGCACATTATGCGGTTGCCGGGGGCTGGCCCATGCCCTAAGTTCGTTTCCACCGCGAATCCGCGGGTGCCGCTAGGGATGGAGCTGGAGTTTGCGCGCAGGTGTCGCCATCGTGTTGCTGGTAGTGCTGGCCGGCTGCAAGCGGGAGCCGGAGACGCCGGCGCTGGTCCTGCAGTCGGTGCCGGCGCCGGAACGGCTGCCTGCGCCGGCACTGGAGCCTGGCCGTGTCAGCATCCGCGGCGATGATGCGCTGGCCGACGTGCTGAGCTGGACACTGCCGGAGGCCGATATCGACCAGCCGGCGCGCGCCCGCGCCAGCGCGCGCCGGGCGCTGGCGAACGGCGATCTGTTCGAAACGGGCGAGTCGGCGATCCCGCTGCTGCTGGCCCTGCGGAAGCTGGAGCCGGACAACGCCCAGAACGCGCGGTTGCTGGAAAAGGCCCGCGCCGCGCTGTTGGCGCAGGCGTGGATGGCGCTGGATGCGGGCGACGACCTGGCTTCGCTGCGCTATGCCCAGCGCCACGGCACCGTGCTGCGCACGCTGTGGCCGGAACTGCCGGAAGCGAAAACCTACCTGGAGGCGGTGGATCGTGCCGGCCAGGCCTTCGACCTGTGCCTGGCGGGTGAGCGCGCGCTGCGGTCAGGCAACCTGGATGCCCCCGGCGGGGCGCTGGATCTGTTCCGCCGGGCGCAGGCGCTGTGGCCGCTGCAGGCGCGGGCCCAGCGTGGCATCGCCGCGGTCGAGTCCGCCGTGCTGATGGAAGCCCAGGCGCTGGCCGCTGGCGGGGATTTCGAGGGCGCTTACGCCGAGCTGGCGCGGGCGGGAAAGGTGCGCAATGACCCGGAGGCAGTGGCGGCCACGCGCCAGCGCATCGAAGCGATGCGTAGCGACCGGATCCGCCGGCTGAGCGATGAAGGGTTGATGGCGCTGGCCGACCCGGCCGGCCTGCAGTTCGCCCGCGAGCGGCTGGCCGAGATCCTGCGGATCGCCTTGCCCGGCACCGGCGCAGGCGTGGCGCTGCGCCAGCGCATCGACCTGGTCGGCCACTATGGGCTGTTCAGGCCGGGCCAGGTGTTCACCGACGAAATGCCTGGTGGCGGGCGGGGCCCGGCGCTCAGCGTGTTGCCGCGGGGCGGCTTCGCGATGGGCGCACCGGAAGACGAAGAGGGTGCCAGCCCGGACGAGCAGCCGCAGCACCAGGTGCGCCTGGATCGCGGCTTCGCGATGACCCGGCACGAGATCACCGTGGGCGAGTTCCGCCGTTTCGTCCAGGCCACGGGCTTCGTGCCGCGTGCCACACAGCGTGGCCACTCGCTGGCTTACGACGCTCGCAGCGGCAATTTCCTGCGCGGCAGCGGGATCGACTGGCAGTCCGGCTATGACGGTCGGCCTGCCGCAGACGACATGCCGGTCATCCACGTCACCGCGCGCGATGCCGAGGCCTACGCGGCTTGGCTGTCGGCGCAGACCGGCGCGCATTACCGCCTGCCGAGCGAGGCCGAATTCGAGTACGCGCTGCGGGCAGGCGGGCAGGCGCGCTACCCCTGGGGCGCGGGTGCCCCCCCGCCGGGCGCGGGCAATCTGGCCGGCGGCAGGGACGTGTCGGCGCGCGGCCGACGCTGGAGCAATGCCTTCCCGGGCTATGGCGACGGT
The DNA here is from genome assembly GCF_036409385.1 of Thermomonas sp. LB-4. Lineage (NCBI taxonomy): Bacteria > Pseudomonadati > Pseudomonadota > Gammaproteobacteria > Lysobacterales > Lysobacteraceae > Thermomonas > Thermomonas sp. LB-4. The sequence continues at coordinate 4,571 of NZ_JAXOFT010000026.1, forward strand.
TGGTGGGGGCCGGCGCCGGTGGGCAGCTTCGCGCCCAACCCTTACGGCCTGTACGACATGGTGGGCAACGTCAGCGAGTGGGTTGCCGATTGCTGGCACCGCGGATACCGGCGCGCGCCGGCCAATGGCCAAGCCTGGGTGAATCCGGGTTGCCGTACCCGCATGTACCGGGGCGGCTCGTGGGCCAGTGCGCCGGCGCAGGCACGGTCGGCCTGGCGGATGTCCGGCGGCGTCGACGCCACCAATGCGCGGGTGGGGTTCAGGCTGGTGCGGCAACTGTGAAGCAGGCGATCACGCGGCCGGGCGGGGAGCACGCTAGGCTTGCGCGCATGAGCCCAAGACGGGCCCGGAGGACAGGATGAATCGCAATCCGATTGGTACCCGCAGGGGTGGCCTGCGCATCTGGGTGCTGGTGCTGTTTGCCGGCTATGCGGCGTGGTACTGGTATTCCAACCGCAGCGTGGATGCGCTGACCGGCGAGACGGTGGTGATCGACAAGAGCATCTCGCCGGAACAGGAAACCGCCCTGGGCCTGCAGGCCTACCAGCAGGTGCTGCAGCAGGAGCGTCCGCTGCCCGCGGATGCGCAGGTGTCGCGGCAGGTCGGCGCGATCGCGCAGCGGCTGATCGCCAAGATCCCGCCGGTCTCCGATGCGCTGGCCGCCGAGAACGGGTTGCAGGCCAGCCACATCGAGAAGTCCTTCGACTGGAAGGTCACCGTGCTGGAATCGGACCAGGTCAACGCCTTCTGCCTGCCCGGCGGCAAGATGGCGGTGTACACCGGCCTGCTGCCGGTGGCGCAGAACGCCGATGCGGTGGCGGTGGTGATGGGTCACGAAATCGCCCACGCGCTGCTGCGCCACGGCGCGCAGCGGATGACCCGCGGCAAGCTGGAGCAGCTGGGGCAGATGGCCGGCGCGGCCAGCGGCATGGACCAGACCACCATGCAGGCGGTGATGCAGGCCTATGGCTACGGCAGCGCGCTGCCGTACGCGCGCAGCCAGGAAACCCAGGCCGACGAGCTGGGACTGATGCTGGCCGCGGCGGCCTGCTTCGATCCGCGTGAATCGGTACCGCTGTGGGAGCGCATGGAGCGGAAGTCGGGTGGCGGCGCGCCGCCGGAATTCGCCTCCACCCATCCCAGCGCCGGCACCCGCATCCAGCAGTTGCAGGCGCTGATGCCGAAGGCATTGGCCTACCAGGCGAAGTTCTGCGAAACGGCCGCCAGCGCCGCGCGTTGAGGCGGCGAGCCGCAGCTCGGCAGGTGCGCCCTTTGGCGTGATGCGCGCTTCCGGCGCTCATCGGCGACGCCGCAGGGTGCCGCTGGCGTATGCCCGGCCTGGGCGCGCCTGACTACAGCCACCATGCCAGCGCGAACAGTCCCAGCATCGCGAAGGCCAGCGCCAACTTCAGCGCGGTCCCCACCAGCAGGCCGACCCAGGTGCCCGCGCCCACCTTGGTGGCGTGGCCCACGCGGTGCGGATGCAGGCTGCGGTGATGCAGCAGCTCGCCCCCCAGCGCGCCTGCGAACGGGCCCAGCAGCAGGCCCGGCAGGCCGAACAGCAGGCCCAGCAGGGTGCCGATGGCCGCGCCCCACATCGCCATGCGGCTGGCACCGACGCGCTTGGCGCCATGTGCGGTGGCCCAGAAATCCACCGCTATCGACACCAGCGTCAGCACTGCCAGCACGATCAGCGCGGGCGCGCCGATGGTCTGGAAATCGCCCGCCCAGGCCGCCAGCAGCATTCCGGCGAACATCAGCGGTATGCCCGGCAACACCGGCAGCACGGTGCCCAGCAGGCCTGCCAGGACCAGCAGCCCGGCGATCAGGTAGTAGAGCGTGGCGGAATCCATGTCGGCTCGCATCGGGCAGGGCGGGGCATTGTGCCGGGTACGCGAACGGCCCGCACAGGACGGGCCGTTCGACAGCTGGGGAGGTGGAGACGGGGCGTCAGCGCAGGTAGGCCTGGCCGTTTTCGATCCGTACCCTGGCGCCCTCGCGGAAGCCGGACACGTTCGACTGGGTGACCTTCACCATGCGGCCATCGTCCATGCGCACATGCACGGTGTAACCCTCGCTGCGGTTCTTCTGGATGGCGCTGCCCGCGGCCGCGCCGGCAGCGGCGCCGGCCACCGCGGACAGGTTCTGGTTGCCCTTGCTGCCGCCGGTGTGCGCCGATACCTCATGGCCGGCGACCGCGCCGATCAGGCCGCCGATAAGGGCACCGGATGTGCCCGATGCGCCGCCGACGGTGATCTTGGTGACCGTGCCGCAGTTGCCGCAGGTATTTTCGTAGCCGCCATAGCCCGCGCTCCCGCCATAGCCTCCGCCGTAGGCGGGAGCGGTGCTGGCGCAGCCGGCGCTGGTACCCAGCGCAAGCGCCAGTGCGGCGGTGCCAAGGACGGTGTGGATGCGAACAGCCATGTTCTGTCTCCTTCAGTGCGCGGGGATCGCGGGAAATGCCGTGACAGCCCGATCCTGTGCCGCCGCGCATGAACGGCAACCCACATCCTGCGGTCGTGCGCGGCCTGCGCTCAGCAGGGGTTCACCGCCGTGCAGGCGCCGTGAAGCTGATGCCTGATCCTGCAGAAGAAGAGAAAGCCGCCCGGGGGCGGCTTTCGTCGTGTGGCGCCGGCGGCGCTGCGGTCAGCCGCGGAAGTCGCGGTGGCAGGCCTTGCAGGAGTCGCCGAGGGACTTCAGGGTGCTGGCCAGGCTCTCGCAACTGAGCGGCGGTGCGCCGATCGCCTTGTCCGCGGCAGCGCGCATGCCAGAGGCTGCGGTGCGGAAGCGCTCGTCGTCGCGCAGGCCGGGGAAGGCGGGTTCAAGGTCGTTGCCGAGCATCCGCAGGGTCTGCAGGTGCGGCAGGACGTCGGTGGCGCCGCAACGGTTCTGCTCCATCGCCGCTTTCAGCTGGCCCATGTGCCAGCCCTGCACTTCCATCAGCGAATCCGGGAAGTGGTCCTTGCGCGCATCCAGCGCACGCATCGCCATCACCGTTGCGACCATGCCGACCACCAGGCCGAGGATCAGCAGGAACAGGTAGCGACCGGCGTTGGACGAACGGGAAGTGGCAGGCTTGCCGGCGGGATCGGGATTGGACATGGCATCTCCGGGAGGATCGTTTGGAAGTGGAACAGGCGGATGGTGGCACACCGGCCAGCTTCCCGTAACCACCCGGTGCGCTGGTCCTCGGCGGGAAAGCGCACGGCGGCAGCGGGCAGCGCCGGGGCAGCCCTTACCAGCCCATATGGTGCCCGCCGTTGATGTCGAGGTTGGAGCCGGTGATCCAGCCGGCCTGGTCGTCGGCCAGGAAGCCGACGCCATAGGCGATTTCCTCCGGCGTGCCGAGCCGGCCGGTGGGGATGTCGGCAACGATCTTGGCGCGCACCTCTTCCGGCACTGCCATCACCATGTCCGTGGCGATGTAGCCCGGGCTGATGGTGTTCACCGTGATCCCGTTCCTGGCGTTCTCGCGCGCCAGCGAAATGGTGAAGCCGTGCATGCCGGCCTTCGCCGCCGCGTAGTTCGCCTGCCCGTACTGGCCCTTCAGCCCGTTGATGGAGCTGATCTGGATGATCCGCCCCCACTTGCGCTCGCGCATGCCCTCGATCACCGGGCGGGTGACGTTGAAGCAGGAGTTGAGGTTGGTGTTGATCACGTCCATCCACTGGTCGGCCTTCATCCGGTGGAAGGTACCGTCGCGGGTGATGCCGGCGTTGTTGACCAGGATGTCGATCGGGCCAAGCGTTGCCTCAACCTCGCGCACCATCGCTTCGGCCTCCTGCGGCGAGGTCACGTCGCCCTTGACGATGGTCACGTCGTAGCCGTCGGCCTTCATCCTTTCCTGCCAGGCGCGCGCCTTCTCCTCGTTGCGGTAATTGGTGGCGACCTTGTGGCCCATCTCCGCAAGCCGTTTGACAATGGCGGTGCCGATGCCGCCGGTGCCGCCGGTGACCAGTGCAACCCTGGAAGTCATGTATAGCTCCTCTTGAATGGCGGATTCCGGATGCTTCGATTCTAGGCACGGGTGACGGCGTTTGTGTTGTGCGCTGCGGCGCAAACGCGCGGGGCCCGAAGTGGGACGCGATCCGGCCGGAATGCCGCCAGCGCCCTGTCCAGGAATGCCGCCACGGAGGGGCTTGCGCCGTCGGCAAGGGGGCTCTGGCCGAGGCAGTCCCACAGCCGGCGTAGCGTCGCCAGCGGCTCGTCCACGCGCAGCGGCAGCGCGGCCTCGGACTTCGACAGTTTGCGGCCGTCCGCGCCCAGCAGCAGCGGCAGGTGCGCATGCCGCGGCGTCGGCAGGCCCAGCGCCTGCTGCAGGAGCATCTGCCGGGGGGTGGAGTCCAGCAGGTCGGCGCCGCGCACCACGTCGGTGATGCCCTGGTCGGCATCGTCCACCACCACCGCCAGCTGGTAGGCCCACAGGCCATCGCTGCGGCGCAGGACGAAGTCGCCGACCTCCAGGTCCACGCGCTGGGCCACGCGGCCATGGATGGCGTCGTCAAACGCGACGCTGCAGCCGTCCGGCACGCGCAGGCGGATGGCGGGGTCGGGACGTCGGTGGCGGGGAACGCAGCGGCGGTGGATGCCGCCCGCCGTGGCCAGCGCACTGCGGCTGCAGTGGCATTCGAACGCCGCGCCGTCCGCCAGCAGGCGATCCAGCGCGGCCTGGTAGAGGTGGCCGCGACGACTCTGGTAGGCGACCTCGCCGTCGTGGTGCAGGCCGAATGCCGCAAGCGTGTCCAGCTGCGCCTGCGCTGCCCCCGGGACTTCCCGCGGCGGGTCGATGTCTTCGATCCGCACCAGCCACTCCCCGCCGGCCTGGCGCGCCAGCAGCCAGCTGCCCAGCGCTGCCAGCAGCGAGCCGGCGTGCAGCGGTCCGCTGGGGGAGGGGGCGAAGCGGCCGCGGTAGCCAGGCCGGCTCATGCGTTCAGGTGGGTGTATTGATTTCGCACTGGCTCGTCCACACTACCCGGTGGAACCGCGCATCGGGCGCGGAAGAACCGGGATTATCCATGTTCAATCGCGTTTTCCTCTTCCTGGCGACCAACCTGGCGGTGCTGGCCCTGGTCAGCATCGTGATGTCCGTGCTCGGGGTGAACCCGAACCAGTTCGGCGGCCTGCTGATCATGGCCGCGCTGTTCGGCTTCGGCGGCTCGATCGTCTCGCTGCTGCTGTCGAAGTGGATGGCCAAGCGCAGCACCGGCGCGCAGGTCATCGCCCAGCCGCGCAACGAGGCCGAGCAGTGGCTGCTGTCCACCGTGCGCCGGCAGGCCGAGGCGGCCGGCATCGGCATGCCCGAGGTGGCGATCTACGACGCCCCCGAGATCAACGCCTTCGCCACCGGCGCCAACCGCAACAACGCGCTGGTGGCGGTATCCACCGGCCTGCTGCGAGCGATGAACCGAGACGAGGCCGAGGCGGTGTTGGCGCACGAGGTCAGCCACGTCGCCAACGGCGACATGGTGACCATGGCGCTGTTGCAGGGCGTGCTCAACACCTTCGTGATCGTGCTGGCCCGCGTGGTCGGCCGGGTGGTGGACGGGGCGATAAGCGGCAGCCGCGATGGCGATGCGCCGGGCTTCGGCTACTACATCATCGTGTTCGTGCTGGAGATGGTGTTCGGGCTGTTCGCTTCGATGATCGCGATGTGGTTCTCGCGCCATCGCGAGTTCCGCGCCGATGCCGGCGGTGCGTCGCTGGCCGGCCGCCACAAGATGATCGCCGCGCTGGAGCGGTTGGCGCAGACCCACGGCGCCAGCACCCTCCCCAAGCAGGTGGCGGCGTTCGGCATCAGCGGCGGCATGAGCGGCCTGCTGCGCAGCCATCCGCCGCTGGAGGACCGCATCGCGGCGCTGCGCCGGGCCGGCTGATCCGGGAAATCCGCAACGCACCGCAGGAAGCCCGCCGTCCGGCGGGCTTCGTGGTTCTCAGGCGTCGAACTCGTAGTTCATGTCGGGGCCGGCGATGGCCAGGAAGTTGCCCTCGACGTAGTCGATGCCCTGCGAGAACAGGATGCTCATGCTGGCGGCGTCCTGCACGAACTCGGCGATGCTCTGGATGCCCAGGTCGCGCGCCTTCTGCGCCAGTTCGCGCACCCGGTTCTGGTTGTTCGGGTTCTTCGACAGGTCTTCCATGAAGCTGCGGTCGATCTTGACGAAGCCCGGGGTGAAGTGGGACAGCAGCTGGAACGAGTCCAGCCCGGCGCCGAACTGCTCCAGCACCAGCTTGCAACCCAAGCTGCCGATCGCGGCGGCGAAATCCTGGGTGGCGCGCAGATTGATGAATACCTTCGATTCCGGCACCTGCAGGAGCAGTGCATCGCCCGGCACGCCGTGCGCGGCCAGCTGCTCGGCGATGTAGGCGGGCAGGCTGGGATCCTGCAGCGAGGCCTGGGTGATCTTCACCAGCAGCGTCACCGGCTTGCCGGCGCGCGCGCGCGCGCCGAGCACCGAAATGGCATGGCCGATCACCCAGCGGTCGATCTGCCCCAGCAGTCCGTGCTCCTCGGCGATCGGCAGGAAGTTCATCGGGGTGATGGTCTCGCCGGTGCCCGATTCCAGCCGCAGATAGCTTTCGTACATAGCCCGCGGCTCGCCCAGCAGGTGGATGATCGGCTGGTAGTGCAGCAGGAAGCGGTCGTTGGCCAGGGCATCGTGCAGGCGCTCCACCCAGGCCTGGATGCGTTCCTCCTCGGCGCGATCGGTGGCGCTGGGATCGAACACTTCGGCATGGTTGCCGCCCGCCCCCAGCGACGACTGCAGGCACTGGCTGGCCTTGGCCAGCACCTGGGTGACGCTGGCGATCTTCTCGCCGATCTGCACGCCGCCAATGCTGGCGGTGATGCTGCTGGAGCTGCCGCCGACCTCGAACACGCGCGCCGCGAACGCCGCGATGATGCGCTCGGCAAGTGCGGCGGTGCGGGCATGGTCGCCGCGGGCCAGCACCGCGAAGCTGTGCTCGCTGAAGCGTGCCGCGTGGGCGCTGCCGTCGGCCAGCTGCTCGCCGACCACCTGGCGGATGCAGTCGGCGATCGCCGCCAGCAGGTCGTCGGCGCTGTCCAGGCCGATCTCCTGCAGGATGCGCTGGTAGTTGTCGGGCTCCAGCAGCAGCAGCCCGTACTGGGCGCGCTGCTGGGCGGCATCGGCCACCGCGTCTTCGAGCACGCGCAGGAAGGTGGGGCGGTTTAGCAGGCCGGTGCTCTGGTCGCGCTGGCGCAGCTCCTCGACCTCGCGCGCCAGCTCCGGGTCCACCTCGGCGGCCTGGTGGCGGAAGATCACCTGCTGGCAGGCCTCCCCCTGGTACTGCGCGGCGGTGAACTCCATCACCGCCGGGAACTCGTTGCCGTCGGCGTCGTGTGCGGTCAGTTCGTAGCGCGGCGGCGCTTCCTCGCCCTTGGACAGGCTCTTGAGCAGCGCCTTGAACGCGGTCACGTCGCCGGGGGCCACCAGGTCGAGCAGCGACATCCCCTCGATGTCCTCGAACGATTCGAAACCGAACATCTCCAGGTAGGCCTGGTTGGCGCGGATGTGCATGCCCTCGTGGATGTAGGCGATGGGCTCGCGCGAGGAGTCGATCAGCATGTCGCAGCGGCGCTGGGTCTCGCGCATCTGCGCTTCCAGCCGGCGCTGGGTGCGGCGGGCCTCCAGCGCCTGCCACTCGGTCTGCACGGTCTTCAGGAACTGCTGCGGGCGGTCGCGCAGGGCGACCGCCTGCGCGCCCAGCGCCTGCACGTTCTCCAGGATGTCGTCGCTGATGCCGTCCAGCGTGGCCAGCAACGGCACATCGCGGCCGCAGCCGATGACCGCCTTGGCCACCTGTTCGAACGGCAGCAGCGCGGCGGCGTAGTCGGCCAGCACCATGTCGACCGGCTGCTGGGCCAGCATCCCGACCATTTCGTCCAGCGACTCCGGGCGCAGCGGGCGCACCGCGGTCCCGGCGTTGCGCAGGCGGCTGACCAAGGCCTCGGCCTCATTGACCAGATCGGCCACCAGCATCAGTCGCAGCGCAATATCTTTGCCTGTGGCCATGCGGAAGGTCTTGCGGTGTTCGTTGCCGACAGGCTACATCATCCTGCCGCGGCTGTAGCCCCCCGCAGCAGCGGGGTCTTGCCCGGCTGGCCGGCGATTTCGCGGACCAGCCTCGGCACCAGGTAGCCCGGCAGGCGCGCCGCCAGCGCCGCATGCAGGGCCAGTGCGGTGGCGTCTTCGACCTCGAAGTGGGCCGCGCCGGCGACGCGGTCCAGCTGGTGCAGGTAGTAGGGCAGCACGCCGGCTTCGTGACCGCGCTCGCACAAATCGGCCAGCGCCCCGACCGAGTCGTTGACCCCGCGCAGCAGCACCGCCTGGTTGAGCAGGGTGGCGCCGGCTGCCCGCAATGCCGCCATCGCGGCATCGACCGACGGGTCGAATTCATTGGCGTGGTTGGCGTGGACGACCACCGCGACCGGCCAGGGCAGGCCGCGCAGCCACGCCAGCAGGCCCCCATCCACCCGCTCCGGCAGCACGATCGGCAGGCGGGTGTGGATGCGCAGTCGACGGATGTGCGGGATGCCGCGCAGCGCGTCGGTCAGTTCGGCCAGCTTGTGGTCGGCCAGCGACAGCGGGTCGCCGCCGGACAGGATCACCTCGTGGATGGACGGATCGCAGGCAATCAGCGCGACCGCCTCGCGCCAGCCGGCCGCTGCCGCGGTGTCCTCGGCATAGGGGTAGTGGCGGCGGAAGCAGTACCGGCAGTTCACCGCGCAGCTGCCGGTGGCGATCAGCAGGGCGCGGCCGTTGTATTTCTGGATGACCCCATGGCCGCTGCGGGCGGCAGCGTCGCCCACCGCGTCCAGGCCGAAGCCGGCGACCACCCGGTCCTCGTCCAGCACCGGCAGCACCTGCCGCAGCAGCGGGTCGTGCGGATCGCCGGGGCGCATCCGCGCCACGAAGCCGCGCGGCACGCGCAGCGGGAACTGCCGGGCCGCGGCCTCTGGCAGGCCGTCGGCCAGGGCGTCCAGGCCCAGCATCGCCAGCAGCTGGCGTGGGTCGCGCACGGCGTCGCGCCAGAGCGCCTGCCAGCGCTGCGGCTCGCCCTGCTGCAATGGGGTAGGGGCTGCGGGTATCATGTCGGGCTGCAATAAAACCGTTCCGGTCGCGCCGGAATCCTCGCCAAACCCACAGTTTAGCCGCCCCGACGGGTGGCCCCAAGGAGTACCCATGGCCAGCCTGGGCATGAACGACGTCAAGAACGGACAGAAGATCCTGGTCAACAACGAGCCCTGCATCATCACCGAGACCGACTATGTGAAGCCGGGCAAGGGTCAGGCGTTCACCCGCGTGCGCTACCGCATGATCCGCTCCGGCCGGGTGCAGGAAATCACCATGAAGTCCACCGACTCGGTCGAAGCCGCCGACGTCGTCGACACCGACATGCAGTACCTCTACAGCGACGGCGAGTACTGGCACTTCATGAACCAGGAGTCGTTCGAGCAGGTGCAGGCCGACAAGGCCGGCGTCGGCGATGCCGCCAAGTGGCTGAAGGGCGAGGAGCTGTGCGTGGTCACCCTGTTCAACGGCAGTCCGATCCAGGTCACCCCGCCGAACTTCGTCGAACTGAAGATCGTCGAGACCGACCCGGGCGTGCGCGGCGACACCTCGGGCGGCGGCGGCAAGCCGGCTACCCTCGAGACCGGCGCGGTGGTGCGCGTGCCGCTGTTCGTCGGCCAGGACGAGATCATCAAGGTCGACACCCGCAGCGGCGAATACGTCTCGCGCGTGAAATGACGCACCGGCCCGTCCGCGCCGGGCGCGGGCGGGTCCTGCTTTCCAAAGGAACGACATGACCGAACGCGCGCCGCAGCCCTGCGACCTGCTGATCGAAGCCGGCTGGGTGGTGCCGGTCGTCCCGCACGGCGTGGTCCTGGAGGACCACGCCGTCGCCGTTTCCGCCGGCGCCATCGTGGCGGTGCTGCCGACCGCCGAGGCGCGCGCGCGCTTCACGGCGAAGGAAACCGTGTCGCGCCCGGACGCGGCGCTGATCCCGGGCCTGGTCAACGCCCACACCCACAACCCGATGACGCTGCTGCGCGGGATCGCCGACGACCTGCCGCTGATGACCTGGCTGCGCGAGCACATCTGGCCGGTGGAAGCGGCGGTGATCGGGCCGGAGTTCGTGGCCGACGGCATGGCGCTGTCGATCGCCGAGATGCTGCGCGGCGGCACCACTTGCGCCAACGAGAACTACTTCTTCCCGGACGTGCAGGCCGGCGTCTACAAGAAGTACGGGTTCCGCGCGCTGGTCGGCGCGGTGATCATCGACTTCCCCAGCGCCTGGGCATCGAGCGACGACGAATACTTCGATCGCGCCTGCGAGTTGCACGATGCCTGGCGGGGCGATCCGCTGGTCGGCACCGCGTTCGCGCCGCACGCGCCGTACACGGTGAATGACGCCAACTTCGAGCGCGTGCGGATGCTGTCCGACCAGCTCGATGTGCCGGTGCACCTGCACACCCACGAGACCGCGCAGGAAGTCGCCGACTCGATCCAGTTGCACGGCCAGCGCCCGCTGGCGCGGCTGGACCGGCTGGGCCTGGTCAACGACCGCCTGATCGCCGTGCACATGACCCAGCTGACCGAGGCCGAGATCCACCTGTGCGCCGAGCGCGGCGTCAGCGTGGTGCACTGTCCGGAGTCCAACCTCAAGCTGGCCTCGGGCTTCTGCCCCGCCTGCGCGCTGCTGAAGGCGGGCGTGAACCTGGCCATCGGCACCGACGGCTGCGCCAGCAACAACGACCTCGACATGTTCGGCGAGACGCGTACCGCGGCGCTGCTGGGCAAGGCGGTGGCCAGCGATGCCGCCGGCTTCTCGGCCTTCGAAGCGCTGCACGCGGCGACGCTGGGCGGCGCCCGGGCGCTGGGTTTCGGCGACCGCGTCGGCTCGATCGAGCCCGGCAAGCAGGCCGACCTGGTCTGCGTCGACCTGTCGCAGCTTGAAACCCAGCCGCTGCACCATGTGGCTTCGCAGCTGGTCTATGCCGCCGGCCGCCAGCAGGTCAGCGACGTCTGGATCGCCGGCGTGGCCAAGCTGCGCCAGCGCGTGCTGGTGGACATGGACATCGATGCCATCGTCGCCAACGCCAGGCAGTGGCGGCAGCGCATTGCCGCGATCCAACGATGATTTTCTCCCCGCAGGGATACGCAGGACGCCATCCATGACCGCAACCGCCCAGACCAACTTCCACCAGGCCGAACTGGACAAGTTCGATGAGCTTGCGCAGCGCTGGTGGGACCCGGACGGCCCGCAGAAGGCGCTGCATGCGCTGAACCCTGCGCGGCTGGCCTACGTGGCCGAACGCGCCGCCCTGCGCGATGCCGCCGTGCTGGACGTGGGCTGCGGCGGCGGCCTGCTCAGCGAAGCGCTGGCCAAGGCCGGCGCGCGCGTCACTGCCGTCGACCTGGCCCCGAACCTGCTCAAGGTCGCGCGGCTGCACGGCCTGGAATCGGGGGTGAAGGTCGAATACCGGCAGCTGGCGGTGGAAGCCTTGGCCGAAGAGGCCCCGGCGTCGTTCGACGTGATTACCTGCATGGAAATGCTGGAGCACGTGCCCGATCCGGCTTCCATCGTGCGCGCCTGCGCAACCCTGCTGAAGCCGGGCGGGCGCCTGTACCTGTCCACGCTCAACCGCACCCCGGCCGCGTTCGCGCTGGCGATCGTCGGCGCGGAATACATCGCGCGACTGCTGCCGAAGGGCACCCACCAGTACCGCGACTTCATCAAGCCTTCCGAGCTGGCGGGGCTGCTGCGCGAGACCGGGCTGGCGCTGGAGGACGTCAGCGGCCTGATGTACGAGCCGTGGCGCAACGCCGCGCGGCTGGTGCGGCGCACCGACGTCAACTACCTGGCCTGCGCGCGCAAGCCGGAATGAGCGCGGTGTTTCCGAAGGTGGTGCTGTTCGACCTCGACGGCACCCTGCTCGACAGCGCGCCGGACATGGTGGTTACCGTCAACCGCATGCGCGCGGCGCGGGGCCACGGCCCGATGGCCCTGGAGGCCCTGCGGCCGCACGTTTCCAAAGGCTCGAGGGCGATGAGCGCGGCCGCATTCCCGGAACTGGGCGGCGAGGTGCCTGGCGGGATGATCCGCGAGTTCCTCGACATCTACGAGCAGGTGCTGGGCAGCCACAGCGTGCTGTTCGACGGGGTGGCGGAGCTGCTGGCGGCGATCGAGGGCGCCGGCAGCCGCTGGGGCATCGTCACCAACAAGCCGGAATACCTGGCCCGGCAAGTGCTGCCGGGACTGGGCTGGGAGGCGCGTTGCGCGGTCCTGATCGGCGGGGACACCCTCGCCGAGCGCAAACCGCATCCGCTGCCGCTGCTGCACGCCGCCAGGGAACTGGGTGCGGCCATCGGCGACTGCGTGTACGTCGGCGACGACCGCCGCGACATCGACGCTGCCCGGGCCGCCGGCATGCGTTCGGTGGTGGCGCTGTGGGGATACCGTCCGGACGGCGACGAGCCGGCAGAGTGGGGCGGCGACCTGATGGTGGAAACGCCCCGCGCGCTGCTGGGCGGGATCCCGAGCGCGTGATGCCGGCGCGGGCTTGCGCGCCGGCAGCACCTACACTGTGCCCATGACCGACAGCAGCGCTCTCGACAGTTTCCTCGCCAAATGGCAGGCGCAGTGGCCGGAGTGGGCGGTGGCCGAAGTGTTCCTGCCCCCGCCGCAGCGCCAGCGCGCGCGCGCCTGGCTGGCCCTGCGGGGCGAGCTGACCGAGGCCGCCTGGGGCGGCGATGACCCGACCCCCGGCGCGGCCAAGCTGGGCTGGTGGGAAGAGGAACTGGCGGGTTGGTCGCGCGGCGCGCGCCGGCATCCGCTGGGGCTGGCCCTGCAGAAGCTGCCGCTGGACTGGCCGCTGCTGGCGGCCGGCATCCCCGCACTGCGCGCCAGCCGCAGCCCGGAGGGCGATCGCGAGCAAAGCCTGCGCGGGCTCGCGCCGTTTGCCCGCGCGCAGGCAGTGCTGTCGGCGCAGCTGTTCGAGACCATGCCGCCCGCTTCCACGCAGCCCATGGCCGAAGCGCTGCTCGCCGAATGGGTGCTGCACCTGCCAGGGCGCGGCGTGCCGGCAGCCGGCACCGATGTGCCCAGTCTGCTGGCGCTGCCCCGGCTGCGCGAAGCGCCTCGCGCCGAACGCATCCATGCCGGACTGGTGCGGGCGCGGCTGGCGCGCGCGGCCAGCGGCCCGCTGTCGGCGCCGGTCGCCCTGCTGGCGTCCTGGCGCGCCGCCCGCGGCTGATCCCAGCCCGGCGGATCGCCCCCGGATGCACCAGAGCGTTGCGCGGGCGCTCATTCCCGCACCGGTACAATGTCGCGATGCACAAGACCGTCTCCCCCGCCCCCTTGCCCGATGTCGCCTTCGACGCGGTGGCCCTTGCGCGCCCGCTGGACTGGGTGGGGATGGACGGCATGGCCCTGCCGATCCGCCTGGCCGGCGACGGCGGCGCGCCGCTGCTGGTGGCGGCCAGCGTGGATGTCGCCGTCAACCTCCGCGATCCGGCCGCCCGCGGCATCCACATGTCGCGCCTGTACCTGCAGCTGCAGGAAGGTCTTGCCAATGAAACCCTGGGCGCGCCTTCGCTGCGGCGGCTGCTGGATGCCTGCATCACCTCGCAGAAGGGCCTGGCCGAGCGCGCGCGCCTGCGCCTGCGGTTCGACCATCTGCTGCTGCGTCGCGCCCTGCTGAGCGACAACGCCGGCTGGAAGCGCTATCCGGTGGAGGTGGAGGCCGAGCTTGCCGAAGGCCACCTGCGGCTGAAGCTGGGCTTCTCGGTGGAGTATTCCAGCACCTGCCCGGCGTCGGCCGCGCTGTCTCGGCAGGCCAATGCCCGCCGGTTTGTCGAGGACTTCGCTGGTCCGCAGCCGCTTTCGGTGGACGCGGTGCACGACTGGTTGGCCGGCGAGCGCGGCCTGGCCGCCACTCCGCATGCACAGCGCAGCCGGGCCGACGTCCGGGTTGAGCTGCGGCCTGCCTTCGACGAGCTGCCGCTGGCATCGCTGGTGGACGCACTGGAAGCCGCGCTGGGCACGCCCGTGCAGACCGCGGTCAAGCGCGAGGACGAGCAGGCGTTCGCGCAGGCCAATGCCGCCAACCTGATGTTCTGCGAGGACGCCGCGCGGCGGGTGTCCTCGGTACTGGCTGCCGACGCGCGGGTCGCAGCGTGGAGCGCTCGCGTGGCCCATTTCGAGAGCCTGCATCCGCACGATGCGGTGGCCAGCGTGAGCGGCAGGAACGCCTGAGCGACGGGCCGCGGCGCTTCCCCTCCAGCCGACGGTGGGTGCGGACGCCGCGTTCCCAGCTTCCGACCGCCTTGCCCCGATTGCGCCTCTGCCGGGCGGAAACCGGATTGCTCAGCGGGGCGGGACTGGATCATGCCCGCCCGGATGCAGGGGATGGCAGCGCCCGATGCGGCGGATCGCCAGCCAGCTGCCGCGCAGCGCACCGAACCGGCCGATGGCGCCCATCGCGTATTCCGAACAGGTCGGGACGAACCGGCAGCGTGTCCCCAGCAGGGGGCTGATCCAGCGCTTGTAGCCGCGCAGCAGCGCGATGAGGAGTCTGTCGATCACGAACCTGTCACGGACGGTAGGCGGACGGGACGCGCGGGATTCACGTGGTTGCCGCCTTGCGCCGGGCAGGGTATAACAGCGCGCCTTCCCGCCTCAAGGGAATACCGAAGGAACACCTCGACGTGGCAGCGAAGAAACCCGCGAAGAAGGTCGCCAAGGCGGCCAAGAAAGCCGCTCCGGCCAAGAAGCCGGTGATCGCCCGCAAGGCCGCGCCTGCCGCCAAGAAGGCGGCGGCAAAGCCGCTGGCCAAGCCGGCCGCGAAGAAGGCGGCGGCGAAACCGGCGGCCAAGCCTGCCGTGAAGAAGGCCGTGGCCAAGAAGGCGCCTGCGAAGAAGGCCCCGGCTGTAAAGAAGGCGGCGCCTGCGAAGAAGGCCCCGGCTGTAAAGAAGGCGGCGCCTGCCGCGAAGGCGGTGGTGGCCAAGAAGCCCGCACCCAAGCCCGCTGCCAAGCCGGTAGCGAAGAAGGCCGTGTCCAAGCAGGTGGCCAAGCCCGCCGCGAAAAAAGCCACCCCGGCTGCCAAGCCGCTGCCGGCCGGGAAGCCGGCGTCTGCCAAGCCGGCGGGCGCCAGGGAAGCGAAGAAGCAGGCGCCTGCGTCGAAGCCGGAACCGCAGAAGGCGGCCAGGGCGGCGGAAGCGCCCAAGAAGGAAACGCACAAGCCCGTGGTACCGCCGGCCGCAAAGCCGGTGCCCGCTGCGGACAACAAGAAGAAAGGGAAAGTGATGGTTGCGGTGAAGAAAACGTCCGGGGGCCAGTCCGCGCCCAAGGGCAAGCACAAGGTCGTGCCGTACAAGGTCGATGAAACCAGCGGGCGTCCCATCCTGCCGGCCGGCTACAAGCCGTCGGCGGACGAGGAATACATGAGCCCGCTGCAGCTGGAATATTTCCGCCAGCGCCTGCTGCAGTGGCGCGCAGACCTGGTGGAGGAGTCCAAGCAGACGATCGAGAACCTGCGCGAGGAAGTCCGCGACATCGGCGACGAAGCCGAGCGCGCCACCCGCGAGACCGAGAACTCGCTGGAGCTGCGCACCCGCGACCGCTACCGCAAGCTGATCGGCAAGATCGACAGCACGCTCAAGCGCGTGGACAGCGGCGAATACGGCTTCTGCGTCGACACCGGCGAAGAGATCGGCCTGGACCGGATGGAAGCGCGGCTGACCGCCGAGCGCACCATCGATGCCCAGGAGCGCTGGGAGCACCTGCAGAAGCAGATGGGCGACTGAGTCCCGCTGCTTCTCCGCTGACGAAAAAACCCCGCCTCGGCGGGGTTTTTTCATGCGGCGACGGTGGGTTGAGCGCCGCCGGTTCAGCCATGCCGCCACTCGGTGCGGCGGCGTGGCCGGTGCGGAGCGGGGCAGGCCCGCTCCGCGATCGCGCCTCTTACTTGCTGTCCAGCCCGCGCTGTTCCAGCAGCGCCTCGATCTTCGCCTCGTAGCCCGCGAAGTTGGGGAACAGCTTGCCGGCCTCGATCTGGCCGCCCGGTGCCAGCACGAACTCGCGCAGGCGGTCGCCGTTCTCCAGGCTGAGCCCGCCGTTCTTGCGGATCCACTGGGTGGTGTTGGCGCCCAGCACCTCCGACCAGATGTAGGCGTAGTAGCCGGCGGCGTAGCCGCCCATGATGTGGCTGAAATAGGGCGTGCGGTAGCGCGGCGGCACCGGCGCGTAGTCGAAGCCGTCGGCCTTCAGCGCCTGCGCTTCGAACGCCATCACGCCATCGGCTTCCGGGATGTTTTCCAGCGGCAGCTGGTGCCAGCGCTGGTCCAGCATCGCCGCTTCCAGGTACTCGGTGGTGGCGAAGCCCTGGTTGAACTTCGACGCCGCGATGACCTTGTCCAGCAGCGCCTTCGGCATCGGCTCGCCGGTCTGGTAATGCTTGGCGTAGTGGGCCAGGATCTCCGGCCAGTCGGCCCACATCTCGTTGACCTGCGAGGGATATTCGACGAAGTCGCGCGGCACGTTCATCGAGAAGTACGGGTAGCGCACGTCCTGGAAGAAGCCGTGCAGCGCATGGCCGAATTCGTGGAAGGCGGTGGTGACCTCATCCCAGGTGAGCAGGGTGGGCTTGCCTTCGGAGGGCTTGGGCACGTTCAGGTGGTTGGCCACCACCGGCTTCTCGCCCAGCAGCGCCGATTGCGCCACGTAGGTGTTCATCCAGGCGCCGCCGCGCTTGGAGGCGCGGGCGTAGGGGTCCCAGATGAAGATCGACAGGCGCTTGCCGTCCTTGTCGAACACGTCGTAGATCCAGGTGTCCGGGTGGTACTTGGGCAGGTCGGTGCGCTCCTTGAAGCTGATCCCGTAAAGCTTGTTGGCGGCATGGAAGACGCCGTTCTCGAGCACGTTCTTCATCTCGAAGTACGGCTTGAGCTGGCTTTCGTCGAAGCTGAACTTCGCCGCCCGCACCTTCTCGCTGTAGTAGGCCCAGTCCCAGGGCTGCAGGGTGAAGGACGGCTCGCCCTTGGCCTTCTGCTCGGCGTCGATCATCGCCTGCAGGTCGGCGCCCTCGCGGCGGGCATTGGCCACCGCCTTCGGCGCCAGCTGGCGCAGCATGGCGTTGACGTTGTCCTGGTTGGCGGCGGTTTCGTCGGCCAGCACGAAGTTGGCCGAGGTGTCGTAGCCAAGCAGGCGCGCGCGCTCGGCGCGCAGCTTCAGCACCTGCGAGACGATGGCGGTGTTGTCCCACTGGTTGCCGCGGCTGCCGCGGGCCACCGAGGCCTCGTGCAGGCGCTGGCGCAGTGCGCGGTTGGCCAGCTGCGCCTCGGCCGGCTGGCCGGTGGTGTTGAGCAGGGCGATCACGTACTTGCCATCCAGCTTGCGCGCCTTGGCGGCCTCGGCGGCGGCGGCGATCTGCTCGTCGCTCATCCCGACCAGCTCGTCGCGGCTGTCCACCACGATGGCGGAGGCGTTCACCTCGGCCAGCACGTTCTGGTTGAACTGCGTGCCCAGCTTGGACATCTGCGTGTTGATGTCGCGGATGCGCGCCTTCTGCGCGTCGGTCAACGCGGCGCCGCCGCGGACGAAGTCCTCGTAGCGTTTTTCCAGCAGGCGGCGGTCGACCGCGTCCAGTCCCAGCGTGTCGCGTGCGTCGTACAGCTTCTTGATCCGCGCGAACAGCTTGGGGTTGAGGGTGATGGCGTCGCGGTGCGCGGAGAACTTCGGCGCGTATTCGGTCTGCAGCTTGTCGCGGGCGTCGTTCTTGTCGGTGCCGACCAGGTTGAAGAACACGTTGGTGGCGCGGTCCAGCAGCTGGCCGCTCTTTTCCATCGCCACGATGGTGTTCTGGAAGGTCGGTGCTTCCGGGTTGTTGGCGATCGCGTCCATTTCGCGCAGCTGCTCGGCCATGCCGGCGTCGAAGGCGGGGGCGAAGTCGCTGTCCTTGATCCGGTCGAACCGGGGGTAGTTCAGGTCCAGCGTGCTCGGAGTGGCGAACGGCCCGCTGTAGGCGGTGGCGGTGTTCATCGAAGTCGAAGCCTCCTGCTTCTGCGCGGCGTGGGCGACGTTCATGCCCAGGGCGGCGGAAATGGCGAGCGCGAGCGCGCAGGCGATGGGTTGTTTCATGGTTTCAAAGTCCGGTAGTTCGACGGATGATGGCGGCCGAGCGGGCTCGGCGCTGCACGTTTTGCGTACCAGCAAGGGTATCGCATGCCCGCTGGCGGCGGCAGTGAAGGAGGTCAGGTATAGCCGATAGTCGATTGATTTCCTGCGGTTTGGGGATAGGCTGGATCGATCCCCTGAGCGCCGCTTCGCTGCGGCCGAACCGTTTCCCATATGCCCACCACCGCATTCGAGTTCGAGGCCATCGGTCTGGATGGCACCCCGCAGCCGCTGTCGCAATGGCGCGGCAAAGTGCTGCTGGTCGTCAACGTCGCCAGCAAATGCGGCTTCACCCCGCAGTACGCAGGGCTGGAAGCGCTGTGGCGCGAGTACCGCGAGCGCGGGCTGGTGGTGCTGGGCTTCCCCTGCGACCAGTTCGGCCACCAGGAGCCGGGCGATGCGGAGGAGATCCGCGACTTCTGCTCGCTGACTTACGACGTGACCTTCCCGATGTGCGCCAAGGTGGAGGTGAATGGCGCCAATGCCCATCCGCTGTGGCGCTGGCTGAAGAAGGAGAAAAGCGGCCTGCTCGGCATCGAGGCGGTCAAGTGGAACTTCAGCAAATTCCTGGTCGGCCGCGATGGACGGGTGCTGGCGCGGTATGCGCCGACCGACAAGCCCGAATCGCTGGCGGGCGACATCGAGGACGCGCTGGCATGACGCGCGACACGCTGTCCGGCGGCAGCTACCGGCTTGAGTTCGACTACCAGCCGCCGCTGCTGACCGTGCGGCTGCTGGGCGAGGTCGCGGCGGAGAAGAACATGGAGACGACCCGCGAGTACTGGCGCCATATCGCCGACCGGGTGTCGGCCTGCGGTGCCGGCGCGCTGCTGGTGCTGGATGCGCTGCCGGGCGAGGTGATGGACGACGCCGATCTGGTCCGCTTCTTCAACGGCGTGGCCGGGCTGGGCCTGGATCGGGTGCGGATTGCCTACGTCGAGGCCCGCACCGACCAGATGCCGCGGATCGAGTATGTGGAACAGCTGGCGCTGGAGCGCGGCTACCGGATCCGCATGTTCGCCAACGAGCCGGAAGCCCGGCTCTGGCTGCGCTACGGCGGCGACTAGCGCAGGCGATTGCAGGCCTGGCTGCGGCTATTTTTCGACGAATGCCCGCTCGAACACGTACTCGCCGGCGGTACCGATCCGCGGGGAGGCGGTGAAGCCGCGGGCATCGAGGATGGCGCGGAAGTCCGCCAGCATCTGCGGGCTGCCGCAGATCATCGCGCGATCGAAGGCCGGATCCAGCGCGTCGATGCCCAGCGCCTCGGCGATCCGGCCCTGGTCCAGGTGGTCGGTGATGCGGCCGCGGTGGTCGCGGCTGCGGTACTCGAACGCCTCGCGCGAGACCGCCGGGTAGTACAGCAGGCGGTCGCGGATCATCTCGCCAAGCAGCGCGTGGTTGGGCAGCTCGCGCTCGATGTAGTCGCGGTAGGCCAGGTCCTCGGCGCCGCGCACGCCATGGCACAGGACCACGCGCTCGAAGCGTTCGTAGGTCTCCGGGTCCTTGATCACCGACAGCCACGGCGCCAGCCCGGTGCCGGTGCCCAGCAGGTACAGGTTGCGGCCGGCGTGCAGGTCCGTGATCAGCAGGGTGCCGGTGGGCTTGCGGCCGATCAGGAGGGTGTCGCCGGGCTGGATGTGCTGCAGGCGCGAGGTCAGCGGGCCGTCGGCCACCTTGATGCTGAAGAACTCCAGCTGTTCCTCCCAGTTGGCGCTGGCGATGGAATAGGCGCGCATCAGCGGCTTGCGGCTGCCGTCCGGCTGTTCCACCTCCAGCCCGATCATCACGAACTGGCCGTTGTCGAAACGGAAGCCGTCGTCGCGGGTCGTGGTGAAACTGAAGTAGGCGTCCGTCCAGTGACGGACATCGAGCACCGTTTCGGTGCCGAAGGGGGAGGCCATGCGCGTGGGGGGGTGCGGGAGTAGCCGCCTATTTTACGTGGCGGCGCAGCATGGCGTTTGATCCGGAACAAATTGACCCGGATTTGCCGCGGCCTGCGCCATGCTGGGTTCATGGAGACCGCCCCGACGCTCTGGACCATCGGCCATTCCACCCGGCCCTGGCCGCAGTTCCAATCCATGCTGGCCGACGCCGGCATCGCCCGCCTGGCGGATGTGCGCCGCTTCGCCGGCTCGCGCCGCAACCCCCAGTTCTCGCGCGACGCGCTGCCGCCGGCGCTGGCTGCGGCGGGCATCGGCTACTGGCCGTTGCCTGCGCTGGGCGGGCGCCGCAAGCCTGCGCCGGATTCGCCGAACACCGCCTGGCGGGTGGATGCGTTCCGCGCCTATGCCGACCACCTCGCCAGCCCCGAGTACATCGAAGCGCGCGACGCGCTGATGGCCGCGGCGCGCAGCGAGCGCACCTGCGTGATGTGTGCGGAAGCGGTGTGGTGGCGCTGCCACCGGCGCCTGATCGCCGACGATTTCGTCGCCCGCGGCTGGTCGGTGCTGCACCTGCTGGGGCCCGGCAACGTCCAGCCGCACCGGCTCAATCCCGACGCCGTGCTGGTGGACGGGGTGCTGCGCTATCCGGGAGCGCAGCCATCACTGCCGTGAGGCGGCGGGTGGCGTCAGCCGCAGCAGCTGCCCGTCGCTGGCGTCGGTGAGCACATAGACGCGGCCATCCGCGGCCACGCGCACGTCGCGGATGCGATGGCGAAGATCGGTGAGCAGGCGCTCCTCGGCGACGATGCGGTCGCCGTCAAGACTGAGCCGGATCAGGCTCTGGCCGGCCAGCGCGCCCAGCAGCAGGCTGTCGTTCCACGCGCTGTCCGGGTGCCCGGTCAGGAAGGCCATGCCCGACAGCGCCGGCGATTTCGCCCACACGTGATAGGGCCGCTCCATGCCCGGCGCCTCGCGGCCGCGGGTTTCCGCATAAGGGCGGTTGGTGAGGTAGTCCATGCCGTCGCTGATCACCGGCCAGCCGTAGTTCTTGCCTGCGTCGGGCAGGTTGATCTCGTCGCCGCCGCGCGGGCCGTGTTCGCTCTGCCACAGCCGGCCGGTGCGCGGATCGACCGCCATGCCCTGCATGTTGCGGTGGCCATAGCTCCAGATCGCGCGGCGCACGCCCACGCCGTCGGCGAACGGGTTGTCGGCGGGCAGGCTGCCATCGAGATTCAGCCGCACCAGCTTGCCTTGCAGCACTTCGAGATCCTGTGCGAGTTCCTTCTGGTTGCGCTCGCCCTGGCTGATGAAGACGTGGCCGTTGCCGTCGAAGGCGATGCGCGAGCCGAAATGGTTCGGCCCCTTGAGCTTGGGGATCTGCCGATAGATGACGCGCAGGTCGGACAGCGCGGCATCGCCCAGGGTGGCAGTGGCGACGGCGGTGCCGGCGGTATCGTCCGGGCCGGGTTCGGCATAGCTCAGCCAGATGCGCTGGTTGCGAGCGAAGTCGGGATCGAGCACGACGTCCAGCAGCCCGCCTTGGCCGTCCGCGAATACCTCGGGCACGCCGGCCAGCGGCGGGGATACCGCGCCATCGGCGGAGATCCGCCGCAGCCGGCCCGGCCGTTCGGTGACCAGGAAACCGCCGTCCGGCAGCAGTGCCACCGCCCACGGGTGCTCCAGCCCGCTGGCCACGGTTTCGATGCGCAGGTCGCCGGCCTGCGAGGCCTGGGTCTGCGGCGGGACGGTTGCGGCACCGGGCGCGGGCCTGGCGCAGGCGTTCAGCGCCAGCGGCAGCGCAAGGCACAGGAGAAACCGGGAAATGCGATGCATGGTGGCGTCCTCGTCTGGCCGCCCGCACAGGCAGCGTGGTGGGCCAAGGCTAACGGTAGCCGGCGGCCTGCAGTTCGAACAGCTCGGCGTAGCGTCCGCCCTGGGCCATCAGCTGCGCATGGGTGCCGCTGGCTTCGACCCGGCCGTCGGCCAGTACCAGGATGCGGTCGGCCATGCGCACGCTGCTGAAGCGGTGGCTGATCAGCACCGCGGTCTTGCCGGCGGACAGCTCCTTGAAGCGCTCGAAGACCTCGAATTCGGCACGCGCGTCCAGCGCCGCGGTGGGCTCGTCGAGGATCATCACCTGCGCGTCGCGCATGTAGGCGCGGGCGATCGCGATCTTCTGCCACTGCCCACCGGACAGGTCCACGCCCTGCTTGAAGCGGCGGCCGACGATCTGGTCGTAGCCGTTCGGCAGCGCCGCCACCACCTCGTCGGCCAGGCCCTTGCGCGCGGCGCGCTCGATGCGGGCGCGGTCGTCCATCGCGTCGATCTGGCCCACGCCGATGTTCTCCGCGGCGGTCAGGTGGTAGCGCACGAAGTCCTGGAAGATCACACCGATGTTGGCACGCAGGTCGTCCAGGTCGTAGTCGCGCAGGTCGCGCCCGTCCAGCAGGATGCGGCCCTCGTCGGGGTCGTAGAGGCGGGCCAGCAGCTTCACCAGGGTGGTCTTGCCGGCGCCGTTTTCGCCCACCAGCGCCAGCACTTCGCCGGCACGCAGCTCGAAGCTCAGCCCGCGCAATGCCCAGCGTTCGCTGCCCTCGTAGCGGAAGCCGACGCCCTCGAACACGAAGCCGGTGCGGATCGGGTCGGGCACCGCGATGGCATCGGGTTTGCTGGCGATCTCCGGTTCGATCTCGAAGAAGGAGTACAGGTCGTCCAGATAGAGCGCCTGTCCGGCGACCTGCGAGAAGCCGCTCAGCAGGCTTTCCAGCAGCTGGCGCAGGCGGCGGAAGCTGCCGGCGAGGAAGGTCAGGTCGCCGATGGAGAAGTCGCCGCGCACCGTGCGCCAGGCGATATAGCCGTAGGCGACGTAGTAGCCCAGCGTGCCAAGCGTGGCCAGCAACGTGCCCCAGAGCGCGCGTTTGCCGGCCAGCCGCCGGTTGGCCTCGAAGAACTTCCGCGACAACGTGCGGAAACGCTCGATGAAGAACCGGTTGAGGTTGAAGATCTTGACCTCTTTCGCCGTTTCCACGCTGGCGCCCATCTGCCGCAGGTATTCCAGCTGGCGGCGCTCCGGCGTCCACTGGAAGTTGAGCGAGTAGTTCAGCGCGTTGAAGTGCGACTCGCCGATGAAGGCCGGCACCAGCGCCACCGCCAGCAGCACCATCAGCCAGGGCGCGTAGGCCAGCAGGCCGGCGGCGAAGGTCAGCACGGTGATCGCGTCCTGCGCCTGCCCGAACAGCTGGCTGAGCAGGTTCATCCGCCCAACCGTCTGCCGGCGCGCGCGATCCAGCCGGTCCTGCAGGTCGGCGTCCTCGAAATCCTCCAGGTCCAGCAGCGCCGCGTGTTCCATCAGGCGGATGCTGGTGGCGTTGGTGAACAGTTCGGACAGCACCGCGTCGACATAACCCGCCAGCCGGCCCAGCAGGTCGGAGCCGATCGCCAGCGCCAGCTCCAGGGCCAGCAGCAGCACGATGGGGTCGAGCTGGCCGGAGCGCCAGGCCGACGCCAGTTCGTGCGGCAGCCCCAGCCCGATCAGCCGCACCGCCTCGTCGATGATCAGCTTGCCGACGTAGAGGGTGGCGATGGGCAGGAACGCGCGCAGCAGGCGCAGGCCGATTGCCGCCAGGGTCAACGGCCGGCTGGTGTTCCAGATTTCGCGCAGGAACGGCCGCAGGTTGCGCATCGCGTCGAAGCGCTGGCGCAGGTCGAGCGGGGACTGCGGAGAAGGGGTGGGCATCGTGGGGCGTTCAGGCGGGCAGGGCGGTTGGGCTTAAAATAGGTTCATCTCCCAACTCCGGGGAATGCGGCGCGGATCTTGAGGAAGAAGTAGGT
>NZ_JAXOFT010000027.1:0-27266 GCF_036409385.1 Thermomonas sp. LB-4
CCCAGCCGGGCGATGCCCGGCTCTACATCCACGCCATGTTGTAGGGCGGGGCACCGCCCCGCTGCGTATCGCCCAGCCGGGCGATGCCCGGCTCTACGTCCACGCCATGTTGTAGAGCGGGGCACCGCTCCGCTGCGTATCGCCCAGCCGGGCGATGCCCGGCTCTACATCCACGCCATGTTGTAGGGCGGGGCACCGCCCCGCTGCGTGCCACCCCAGCCGGGCGATACCCGGCCCTACAATGGAGGATTACGGCGACGACGGTGGCGAGGGGGCATGCTGGAATCGTTTCTGGGCCAGCCGCGTACGCGCGGCGATCACGTGCAGGCGCTGGACGGCCTGCGCGGGTTGGCGGTGCTGATCGTGATCGCTTCGCATCTGTCCAATACCGGCTGGTTGCCGCAGCCGGGGGTGTCCGGCACCGGCAAGAGCGGCGTCTACCTGTTCTTCGTGCTCAGCGCTTACCTGCTGGCCCACGCCATGCTGGCGAAGCCCCTGGGGGCGCTGGCCGATGCCCGCTATTGGGCCAATTACGCGCTGCGCCGGATCCTGCGGATCTGGCCGCTGTACCTGGTGATTCTGCTGCTGAGCTGGGGGCTGACCCGCGCGGGCGTTGCAGCCTGGCACTACCAGCTCGACACGGCCGCGCTGTGGCGGCATCTGTCGCTGCGTGAAGGGCAGGACGTGCTGTGGTCGATCCCGGTGGAGTTCACGTTCTACCTCTGGCTGCCGGTCATCGTGGTGACGCTGATGTTCTTGCGCCGGTTGCCCGGCGGGCGCTGGTGGGGACTGTTGCTGCTGGCGGCACTGGCCTGCTGGGCGCAGTGGCGCTGGCCTGCTGCCGAGGCGCCGCCCAACAGCGTGCAACTGGGGTTCTACCTTGTCGTGTTCCTGTGCGGCGTGGCGGCGGCGTTCGTGCAGCAGGCGTGGCCTTCGTTGGGGCATTACCCGCGCGCGTGGCGCTCGCTGGCTTGGGCGCTGCTGGGGGCGTTGGTGATGGCCACCCCCGCGCTGTGGGCGGCCATCGGTGGGTCCGGCTTCGATCCGGAGCTCAACCACCGCTGGTTCACGGCGTTCGGACTGGGCTGGGCGCTGCTGCTGCTCGCGGTGCTGTGGGGCGGCGGCATCCTTGGCCGATTCTTCGCCAGCGCGCCGATGCGGCTCGTCGGCGTGGTGAGTTTCAGCGCCTACCTTTGGCATATGCCGGTCCTCCGGGCGGCCGATGCGCTGGGCCTGCGTGCGCTGGGCGGATGGGGCTTGTCAGTGCTGCTGGCGGCGATGCTGGCGGTGGCGATGGGCTCGTTCCTGCTGGCGGAGCGGCCGTGGCGGGAGTTGCGCCTGGCAAATCGCGCCTGAAGGCGGCCGCAATGGCCCGCATGGCGCCAGGGCGAGACAGGCCGGTCCGGGCCTATGGCCTGTCCTGCCGCGGGTATCATTGGCGGCTTGTCCTGTCCGGGTCGGCCTGTGCGGCAACCTTATTCCTCGTCCGGTACCACCGAACGGCACTCCGGTTCGCCGCGGGCGCTGCTGTCTACGCTGGTGCGCAATCGGGGGTTGGTGCGCCAGCTGGCGTGGCAGGAGATCGCCGGGCGCTACCGGGCGTCGCTGCTCGGGGTGGCTTGGATGGCCATCACGCCGCTGCTGATGCTGGCGGTCTATACCTTCGTGTTCGCCATCGTCTTCCAGTCGCGCTGGGGCACCGGCGCGACCGTGAACAAGGCCCAGTTCGCCGTCGTGCTGTTCGCCGGGCTGGCGGTGTTCAACCTGTTCGGTGAAAGCATCGGCCGTGCGCCGGGGCTGGTGGTGGGCAATGCCAACTATGTCAAGCGGGTGGTGTTTCCACTGGAGCTGCTGCCGGTCATTGCGGTCTGCGGCGCCCTGTTCCATTTCGCGGCCAGCATGCTGGTCTGGACCGCCGTTGCGTGGTACCTGATCGGTCCGCTGCCGGTCACGGCGCTGCTGCTGCCGGTCGTGCTGCTGCCGCTCCTGCTGGGCACGCTGGGGCTTTGCTGGCTGCTGTCGGCGCTGGGCGTCTATCTGCGCGACGTGGGGCAGGTGGCCGGAGTCGCGGTGACCGGCCTGCTGTTCCTGTCCCCGATCTTCTATCCGCTCGATGCCGTGCCGGAAAGCGTGCGCTGGATGATCCGGCTCAACCCGGTCGGTTACATGGTGGACATGGCGCGGGGCGTGCTGGTGTTCGGGACGTTGCCCGGCATGGCGGGATACGTCACCGTGCTCGCCGCAAGCCTGCTGCTGGCATGGGCGGGATTCTGGTGGTTCCAGAAAACCCGGAAGGGGTTTGCGGATGTCCTGTGACGAATATGCCGTGGAGGTGGACGGCGTCGGCAAGTGTTACCACCTCTATGAGCGGCCGGCCGACAGGCTCCGGCAGTTCATCTTCCCGCCCCTTGCATCGATGCTGGGCAGGTCGGAGCCGCGCTATTTCCGGGAGTTCTGGGCGCTGCGCGAGATCGGGTTCCGGATCGGGCGCGGCGAACAGGTGGGGATCGTCGGGCGCAACGGCGCCGGCAAATCCACTTTGCTGCAGATCATCTGCGGCACCCTGGCGGCGACCGAGGGCAGCGTGCGCGTGAATGGTCGGGTAGCCGCGCTGCTGGAGCTGGGGGCGGGCTTCAATCCGGAGCTGAGCGGCGCCGAGAACGTCTTCCTCAATGGTGCCGTGCTCGGCCTGGACAGGGCGCAGATGGAGGCGCGCTACGAGGACGTGCTGGCGTTCGCGGATATCGGCGAATTCATCGGCCAGCCGGTGAAGAACTATTCCAGCGGCATGTACATGCGGTTGGCGTTCGCGGTGGCCGCGCATGTCGATCCGGACATACTGGTGGTCGACGAGGCGCTGTCGGTCGGCGACGAGGCCTTCCAGCGGAAATGCAATCTCAAGATCCAGTCGCTGCGCGATGCCGGGGCTACCGTCCTGTTCGTCTCGCATTCGGCGAGCCATGTGATCGAAGTCTGCAACCGTGCCCTGTTGATCGACAAGGGACGCCTGATCGAGGAGGGCGAGCCGAAAAAGGTCATCTCCGCCTACCACAAGCGCATCCTTGCGGCCTCCAGGCCCGCGGCGCTGCACGCGGAGGCGGAGGATGCGCGCGGACCGGCCACGCTGCCCGGGGCCACCGCGCTTGAACCGGAGGATGACGCTTTCCTCGATCCCGGTCTGGTCCCGGCGACCACCGTTGAATACCCGTCGCTGGGCTGTGCGATCTCGAATCCGCGATTGCTGACCCTGGACGGACGGGCCGTGAACGTATTGGTCAATGGCAACGACTACGTCTATGCCTACGCCGTCCATTTTTCCGCAGCGGCGGCCATGGTCCGCTTCGGCATGATGATCCGGACGATGCGGGGACTCGATCTGGGTGGGGGCGTGTCGGCTCCTCCCGCGGCCCCCCATGCCTTTTTCCCCGCGGACGCCAGGGTGGAGGTGCGATTCCGCTTCCGTGCCGCAATGGAGGCGGGTGTCTACTTCCTCAATGCCGGGGTGGTCTCCATCCTTGACGAGGAAGAAAAATATCTAGCGCGTATCGTCGACGCCGTGATGTTCCGGGTGCTGGCGCGCAAGGACGCGTTGTCGACCGGGATGGTGGATTTTGGCGTCGCTCCCACCATCGCGGTGCGGGATGCGGCCAGCGATTGAGCGCTGACTTGCACAGAAGCAAATGACCGTTGCCGAATCCATGAAGGAAACGAACTCCCGGGCGCTGCTGATCCTGGGCATGCACCGCAGCGGCACGTCGGCGGTGACCGGTGCGCTGGCGCTGCGTGGCGTCTATCTCGGCCAGAACCTGATGCCGCCGGGGCCGGACAACCCCAGGGGGTTCTGGGAGCACGCCGGGGTGGTGGCGATCCACGAGCGGTTGCTGGAAGCGCTGGACAGGCGTTGGGATGACCTGCGGGCGATGCCCGCCGGCTGGTTGTCGCATCCGGTCACGGCGCAGGCCCGCGATGAGCTGCGCGCGCTGCTGCAGGCGGAGTTCGGCGGGCAGCCGCTGTGGGCGGTGAAGGATCCGCGCCTGTGCCGGCTCCTGCCGCTGTGGCTCCCGCTGCTGGAAGCTATGGGTGTCTCGGCGAAGGCGGTGGTGGTAGCGCGCGATCCCCGCGAGGTGGCGGCCTCCCTGGAGGTACGCAACCAGTGGCCGCAGGCGCTCTCGCGAGAGCTGTGGCTTCGCCACATGGCCGGTGCGCTGCTGGACGGCGCGGCGTTGCCACGCTGCGTGCTGGCCTATCCGCGCCTGCTGGCGGAACCGGTCGGCGCGCTCGATGGCGTGTTCGACGCGCTGGGCGTGCACCCGCCCGCGCCGGTGCCGGAAGCGGCAGCCAGGCTTCGGGCATTCGTGAGCATCGACGATCGCCATCATGATGCGGGCGAGGCCGTGGCGCCCGGATGGGAGGCCGCGCTGGCGCTGTATCGGGCGCTGTTGCAGCAGCCCACGCCCTGGGCTGCGCTGCAGGCGCAGGCGCGGGACTTCGATCAGGCCGACTCGCCAATGGCGCCGGCGCTGGCTGCCTATGCCGGATTGCACGCGGCGCAGCGGCAGGCGCTGGCTGAGGTCGAGGCACAGTTGCGCAAGGCGGAGGCGGAGCGCGACGACCGCGAGCGCCGGGTGCGGGAGCTGGAGCAGGACCGCACGCGCGCGAATCGCGAGCTCACGCGCGTCAACGAGGAGTTGAAGGCGCGCGGTGCGTGGGCGCAGCAGCTGGACCAGGATCTTCGCGCCTTGCGCGACGAACACGTTGCACGCCATGCCGAGACAGTTGCGCAGCAGCAGCGCCATATCCAGCATCTGGAAGCGTCCCTGGCGCAGGTGCTGGCGTCGCGCTCCTGGAAGCTGACCCGGCCGCTGCGCGCGCTCGGCCGGTTGCTGCGCGGTGATTGGGCGTCGCTGGCGCAGCCACTGCGGGGCAGCCGGTGGGCCAGGTCGCCGCGGCTGGCGTTCCTGCGGCCGCTGGCCCGGCGGCTGTTGCTGCGCGGGCAACGCCAGCCGGCCGTGGTCGCCAAGCCCGTGGCCACCGCGGAGAGCGTGGACCTGCGGGGACTCGCGTTTCCCGAGGTGGCGCAGCCGGTGGTGTCGATCATCATTCCCGCCTACGGCAACCTCCCCTACACCGCTTCCTGCCTGCGTTCGATCGCGGACAACCTGCCGCAGGCCGCGATCGAGGTCATCGTGGCCGAGGATGCCTCGGGCGATGCCGACATCGACCGCCTGGCCGGCGTGCCGGGACTGATCTACCGGCGTCATCCGCAGAACCTCGGGTTCGTGCGCTCCTGCAATGCCGCTGCGCGCTGGGCGCGGGGCGAGTATGTCTATCTGCTCAACAACGACACCCAGGTCACCGCCGGCTGGCTGGATGCGCTGCTGGCGGTGTTCGCCAGCAGGGCGGACGCGGGCCTGGTGGGGTCCAAGCTGGTGTATCCGGACGGCCGGTTGCAGGAGGCCGGCGGGATCGTCTGGAAAGACGGAAGCGCATGGAATTACGGCCGGCTGGACGATCCTCGGAGGGCGCAGTACGGCTATCTGAAGA
Source organism: Thermomonas sp. LB-4 (assembly GCF_036409385.1). Classification (NCBI taxonomy): domain Bacteria; kingdom Pseudomonadati; phylum Pseudomonadota; class Gammaproteobacteria; order Lysobacterales; family Lysobacteraceae; genus Thermomonas; species Thermomonas sp. LB-4. The sequence goes on from NZ_JAXOFT010000027.1 coordinate 5,545, forward strand.
CGGTCGACTATGTCTCCGGTGCGTCGATCATGCTGCCGCGCGCGATGTGGGAATCGCTGGGCGGCTTCGACGAGCACTTCGTGCCGGCGTATTACGAAGACACCGACATCGCTTTCCGCGTGCGCGCGGCCGGCAAGCAGGTCTACCTGCAGCCGGCGTCGGTGGTGGTGCATTTCGAAGGCATCTCCAACGGCACCGACGTGGGCAGCGGCATCAAGGCGCACCAGGTGGGCAACGGGCAGAAATTCCTGGCGCGCTGGAAGGACGTGCTCGAGGCCGGGCATTTCGCCAATGGCGAGCACGTGTTCCTGGCGCGCGACCGCGGCCAATTCCGCAGCAAGACTGTGCTGGTCGTGGATCATTACGTGCCGCAGCCCGATCGCGACGCCGGTTCAAGGGCGACCTGGCAGGTCATGCAACTGCTGGTGGCCCAGGGCTGCAACGTGAAGTTCTGGCCCGACAACCTGTACTACGACCCGCTCTATACGCCGGCATTGCAGGCGCTTGGCGTGGAGGTCATGCACGGCAGCGAATACCTTGGTGGCTTCGATGCCTGGTTGCGCGAGAACGGCCGCGACGTTGACATGGCCATCCTCAACCGCCCCCACGTCGCGATGAACTATGTGCGGCCGCTGCGCGCGCACAGCAGCGCGAAGGTGCTGTACTACGGCCACGACATCCATCATCTGCGCATGCGGCAGCAGCTTGCCCTGCAGCCGGATCCTGCGCTGCAGGCGGAAATGGAACGCTTCCGCGAGATGGAGTGGGCCATGTGGCGCGACGCCGATGTGGTGCTGTACCCGTCCAACGAGGAAACCGCGCATGTGCAGACGTGGCTGCAAGAGCATGGCGCGCGCGCGCAGGCATTGACCGTCCCGCTTTACGGCTATCCGGATGTGGCGGGTGATCTTTCGCAGACGCTGGCAACCCGGCAGGACATCCTCTTCGTGGCGGGTTTCGCGCATCCCCCCAACGTGGATGCCGCATGCTGGCTGGTGCGCGAGATCCTGCCGCGCGTGTGGGCGCGGCATCCGCGCGTGCGCGTGCACCTGGTGGGCTCCAGTCCCGCGCCCGAAGTCCGCGCACTGGCGAACGAGCGCGTGCTGGTGACCGGGTACGTCAGCGATGCGGAACTGGATGCCTACTATGCCCGGTGCCGGGTGGCCATCGCACCGCTGCGTTTCGGTGGAGGAATGAAGGGCAAGGTGCTGGAGGCCATGCGCCATGGCCTGCCGATGGTGACCACGCCGGTGGGCGTGCAGGGGCTGTCGGCCGCCGCGTTCCTGCCGCATTCGGAGCAGGCCGACAGGCTGGCCGATGCGATCTGCGCGCTGCTGGAAGACGACGCGCACTGGCAGCGGGTTTCGCGCGCCAGTGTCGGTTTCATCATGCAGCACTATTCGGAGCAGGCGCTCAGGTGCGCGCTGCAGGATGCGATGAAATGCGCATGAGTGCTGCCCGTCCGCCCGCATCGCTCGTGGCATTCACCGGCCTGGTGATCCTGCTGGGGCTGGTCGTGCATGCGGGCTACCTTGCCAGGGCCGGTGCGGACGCGGTGTACATGGATACATTGCGCCTGCTGTGGCAATGGTCCGAGTTCCGCGCGGGGAACCTGTCCCTGTTGCAGTTGTGGGGTCAGCAGGGCAGTCCGCACAGCGGCCTGCTGTTCCAGGCGTTGCTCGCCGCGAATGCGGCCTGGTTCGGCCTGGATCCGTTGCTTGCCAACCGGGCTACCGGCTTCGTCATCGCCGCGGTTGCAACCCTGTTGTGTGCGGCATACCTCTCGGACGCCTGTCGGGTGCGGGCATCGCCCCACCCACGGTGGCCCGCCGTCGTGGTGCTGCTGGTGACGGGCCTGTGCTTCAGTCTCTCGGGATTCGAACTGCTGACCCTGGACCTCGGGTTGGGCCTGTGGCTGAAGAACCTGCTGGTTTTCACCTTGTTCCTCGCACATGCATGGACGCTGCGCATCGATCGCGGACCCGGCCTTGGGCAGGTGCTCCTGCTGTCGCTTTATGGGACGGCGGTGGTGGTGCTGTGCGCGATGGGTTGGTCGTACGCGATGGTGGGGGCGATCCTCGCCGTGCAGTCGCTCCATCACCTTGCGACTCGCCGGCGGCCCACGCCAACGCAGTTGGTCCTGCCGCTGGTGCTGCTGTTCGCGATGCTGGCGGTGACGGTCGGCAAGCGGATGGTTTTCGGTGATGGCGAGGAAAGCGCTGCCGAATTGCGGCTGGATATCCCCAGGCAACTGCTGCTGTCGCTGGCATCGATCTTCGTCAACGCGGAGGCCGCGGCCCGGCTGGGGCTGCCCGCAGCGCTGCTGCTCCTGCTGGGCGCGCTGCTTGCAGTCGCTTTCGTGATCACGGCGCTGGTGCGGGTGCTGGATCGTCGCGCATCGCTGATGCCGGTCCACCTGATCGCCTATGCCGTCTTGTGCGCGCTGTCCTTCGTGCTGGCGCGCGGTGCCGAAGGCGACCAGATGGTGATGGCGTCGCGCTACCACATGGATCTCTTCCCGGGCCTGGTTGGCGCGGTCTGGATCCTGTCGATGCCGGCGCGGGGTGACTTCCGGCCGGGCAGGCGGGTCGCCAATGCGTTGGCAGGAGGGCTGGTGCTGCTCGCCGTCGGTTTGCAGGCAGGCCAGTTCGCGGTCGAGTGGAAGACCGCGCCCTATCGCAGCGCCATCTTCCAGGCCATGAACGAGGCCTTGCGTCGCGGCGTGCCCGACCAGGCTGCCGCGGATTTGCTGCAAGCTCCGCTCGCCGATGCCCGCAATGCCGCCGCTGTGATGCGGCGCGAACGACTGGCGGTGTTCCGTGGCGCTGGCGCGGCTCCTGCGGGAGGTCCGGGCGCCTGCGCTTCCGGATGGCAACTGGGAGAAGGTTGGTATGCGCCGGAAGCCGGAGGCACATGGGCGGCGGCCCGTGCCGTATTCACGGTGATGGCTTGCAGCTGCGATTACCGCGTGAGCCTGCTGCTTCCGCACGGTCATCCGGAACGGGATGTGACCATCGAGGGGCCGGGCACCGCGGGAACGCTGCTCGCCCGCCGACTGCATCCCGGGCAGGCGGCGGAGGTGGTCATTCCCTCCTCCGCACAGACGGAGCGCTATGTGCTCCGGGTTTCGCAGACCACCGTTCCCGCGGAGGCGGGGATCAATGAGGACACCCGTACGCTCGGTGTGTACATGGGGTCGCCGCTGCTGGCCTGCGCGGCCAAGCGATAGCGCGGCCGTGCGGGGATCATTCCCGGACGATCGCCCGGCTGAGCAGGAAGGTGGCGGGTAGCATGATGCCGGTGACCAGCAGCGGAGCCGCCCAGCGCGCAGCGCCCAGCTGCAGCAGCAACGGGAAGAGGGCGAAGGAAGCGATGGCCTGCAGGAGGTACACCAGCGGGTAACGGATAAAGCTGCGCCACCGCGGGCGCGAGCGGAACACCCACAGCACGTTCACCGCGTAGGACCACACGATGCCGGCCAGATAGGATGCCACGTACGCCGGCATCGGCGTCACGTCGAGCGCAAGCAATCCCAGGTACAACGCGTAGGATGCGGCAGTAGTGCTGCCCCCGGCGAGCAGGAACCGCAGTTTCTCGGCACTGGGCGGCAGCGCCCGCTGCATGGATTCAGGCACCGGTGGCGCGGCTCAGCGCCAGAAACTCATCGTAGGTACGGATGTAGTCGTCGTTGTCGTAGGGGTGAGACGCGAAGACCAGCAACACCGCATCGGCGGAATATTCGTACTGCGTCCCCCAGGTCATCGGAGGCAGCAGCAGGCCCTTGTGCGGGGAGTCCAGCAGGATGTCGGCGCGCGCGCGGCCATCGTCGGCCAGTACCCGCACGCTGCCCGCGGTGCATACCAGGAACTGCGCGCAGGCCCGGTGCGCGTGTTCGCCCCGGGTTTCGCGGCTGGGCACGCCGTAGACCATGAAGAAGCGCGCGGGTGCGAACGGCACCAGGTCGGCGAAGTTGCCGACGGTCAGGTTGCCGCGCACATCGTTGTAGACGGGGAACCGGATCTCGCGGACGCCCTTCACCCCCGCGTCGTGCACGCCCACCGCGAGATCATCGCGCGGGCGCGCGTCGGGCCTGCCCGTGCGCGCATCGGGCCCGGCCACCGAGTAGCCGCGGATGCGCGCCGGATTGCCCACCACGATCGCATTGGGGGGAACCGAGCGCGTGACCACGGCGCCAGCGCCGATCATCGCGCCTCGGCCGATGGTGACCCCGGCCAGGATGGTGGCGTTGGCGCCGATCGAGGCGCCGTCCTCGACGATGGTGGGCGTGTAGCGCTCCGGGTGCTGGCCGCTGCGGGGGAACAGGTCGTTGGTGAAGGTGGCGTTCGGGCCCACGAAGACATCGTCCCCCAGCCTGACGCCATCCCACAGCTGCACGCCGCATTTCACGGTGGTGCGATCGCCCACCACCACGTCGTTCTCGATGAACACGCCATCGCAGATGTTGCAGTCGCGCCCGATCCTGGCCCCGGGCAGGACGTGGGCGAACGCCCAGACGCGCGTGCCGGTGCCCACCGTCGCGGATTCGCAGAGTGCTTTTTCGTGGATGAACGCGGTCATGGCAAGGAATCCGGCGTGAAGGCTTCGGCCTGCTGTTCGATGGTCAACGGGCGCTGCTTGGTGTTCTCGAAAGCGCGCCAGACGTAGCTGCCGATGATGCCCAGGCCCAGCGCGTTGAACGCCCCGAAGAACAGCACGACGAGGATGGTGGCGGCATAACCCGGCACCGCCACGTGGCCGGACAGTTTCGCCGCCAGCACGACCAGTGCCAGAACCGCGGAGACGGTGACGCCCATCAGCCCCAGCCCGAACAGCACGCGGATGGGCAGGTCGGTGAAGGCGAACACGCTGTCCATCAGGTAGCGCAGTTTCTTGCGGAACGTCCACGCGCTGCGGCCGATTTCGCGCTGTTGCCGCACGTACGGCACGAACGCACGGCGTCCGCCCAGCCAGAACAGCTGCGCAAGCAGGCTGGTGTTGGCTTCCGGCAGGGTCAGCAGGGCATCCCGCACCCGCTGGCTGACCGCGAAGATGTCGACGCCGCCGCGCGGGATGTCGGGCATCACCCAGCGCCGGTACAGCGACCAGTAGGCATTCGACAGGGCCCGCGACAGCGCGGGATCATTTCGGCCTTCGCGGGTGCCGAACGCGACGTCGGCACCGCCTTCGACCCGCCGCAGCAGCTCGACGACCAGCGCCGGCGGCTCCTGCAGGTCGGCGGCCATGACCGCGATCTGCCGGCCGCGCGCCATGCCGAGCCCGTGGCGGATCGCGGCGAATGCGCCGAAATTGCGTGCCAATGCGACCAGCGTGGAGGCGAAGGGCTGCGCGGGCAGCGCTTGCTGCAGCCGCTCATGGCTGGCGTCGGGGCTGCCGTCGACGACGAAGATGGCTTCGAAGGACGGCCCCAGCTCGCGGTGCAGTCCCGCAATCGCCGCCAGCAGCGCGGGAATGTTGGCTTCGTTCCGGTAGACCGGAACCACCAGGCTGTAGCTCAGAGCCGGTTGCATGCGCTGATGACAGCATCCACTTCCGCGTCGGTCAATTCCGGGAAGCAGGGGAGCGTCATGACGCTGCGGGCGGCCGCTTCGGTCTGCGGCAGCGGGCTGGCATCGGCCTTGCCCTGCAGACTGGGCTGGCGGTAGTCCGGGGTCGGGTAGTGCACGTCGGTCTGCACCTGCAGCTCCGCCAGCCTGGCGCGCGCGGCGTCGCGCGCTTCGCTGCGCACCACGTACAGATGCGCCACGTGCTCAGGCCCGCAGGGCGGCGGCAGTGCCAGCGCGGGGGTGCGGATTCCGGCCGAATAGCGGTTGGCGATGGCGCGGCGTCGCGCGTTCCAGCCGTCCAGCTCGGGCAGCATCTCCAGCAGCAGCGCGGCCTGCAGTTCGTCCAGGCGGGTGTTGCGGCCGCCGGCCAGCGTGTTGGTGTACTTCGCCGACCAGCCGTACTGGCGCAGCTGGCGGGTGCGCTCGGCCAGCGCCGGGTTCGAGGTGACCACCGCACCGCCGTCGCCGAGCGCGCCGAGGTTCTTGGTGGGATAGAAGCTGAAGCTGGCGATGTCGCCGAAGGCACCGGCGCGGGTGCCGTCCGGGTCCTGGGCTCCGTGTGCCTGCGCGCAGTCCTCCACCACCGGGATGCCGCGGCTGCGGCACAGCGGCAGCAGCGCGTCCATGGCGGCCAGGCGGCCGTACAGGTGCGTGACGATGACCGCCTTGACCGGGCCGGCCCGCAGCACCGTGTCCAGTGCCTGCGGGCACATGGTGTGGGTCGCCGGATCGATGTCGACGAATACCGGAACCCCACCGCAGGCAAGGACGGCGGTGGTGCCGTACATGGCCGCATTGGCGACCACCGCCACCCTGTCGCCGGTCCCCACATCCAGTGCGCGAAGGCAGAGTTCCAGCGCGTCGGTGCCGTTGCCGACGCCGATGGCATGGGTCGCGCCGCAATAATCGGCGAACGCCTGCTCGAAGCGCTGCACGTGCGGGCCCAGCACGAAGTGACCGCTGTCGATGACGCGCTTCGATGCGTCCGCCAGCCTGGCCGCCAGCGGCTGGATGTGGCGCTGCAGGGAGTTGACGGGGATGGTCGTCATGGGCGTGTCAGAGCGCCGCTTCCAGCTCCGGCAGGATCTGGAACAGATCCCCCACCAGCCCGATGTCCGCGATCTCGAAGATCGGGGCGTCGCCGTCCTTGTTGATGGCGACGATCGTGCCGGCGTCCTTGATGCCGGTGAGGTGCTGGATGGCGCCACTGATGCCGACCGCGACGTACAGCTCCGGGGCGATGATCTTGCCGGTCTGGCCGACCTGCAGTTCGTTCGGCACGTAGCCGGCATCGACCGCTGCGCGCGAGGCGCCGACCGCCGCGCCCAGCTTGTCGGCCAGCGCATAGATGACCTTGAAGTTCTCCTCGCTGCCAACGCCGCGGCCGCCGGAGACCACGCGCTTGGCGCTCTGCAGGTCGGGGCGGTCGGACTTGCCGGCGGCCAGGCTCTTGAAGCGGGTGTGCGCGGGCAGCGCGGCATCGACGCTGGCGGCTTCGACCACGGCACCGCCGCCCTGCGCGGCTTCCGGCCACGAGGCGGTGCGCACGGTGGCGACCACGACCTGGTCGGCCGGTGCCTCGACGGTGATGATGGCGTTGCCGGCGTAGATCGGGCGCTTGAAGGTGTGGCTGCCTTCCACCGCCATCAGGTCGGACACCTGGTTCACGCCGAGCAGCGCGGCCACGCACGGCATCAGGTCCTTGCCGAAGGTGGTGGACGGGCCGAACACGTGGCTGTAACCCTTGGCCAGGAAGGCCACCTGCGGGGCCAGTACCTGCGCGATGGCATCGGCATTGGCCGCATTGGCGACGGTCAGCACCTTGCGCACGCCCGCGATCTGCGCGGCCTGCGTGGCGACGCCGGCCGGGTCGGCGGCCAGCACCACCACGTCGATGGCGGCGGGCGAGAGCGCCTGCGCGGCGGACACAGTCTTGGCGGTGGCGGCGTTGAGCTTGCCGCCCAGGTGTTCGGCGATGACGAGTACGTTGGACATGGAGCAATCTCCGTCAGTCTGTGTGTAGGAGCGCACCGAAGGGGCGCGTTGCATCCGGTCGCGCCCCTTCGGTGCGCTCCTACGGAAAGGGGGTCAGAGCAGACCCTTGGCCTTCAGCGCGGCCACAAGCTCGGCCGCATCCTTCACCATCACCCCGCGGCTGCGCTTGGCTGGCGCGGCGTAGTGGGTGGTCTTGAGCGAGTCGTTGGCGTCGACGCCGAGGTCGGCAAAGGCGATGGTTTCCAGTGGCTTGCTCTTGGCCTTCATGATGTCGGGCAGCTTGATGAAGCGCGGCTCGTTGAGGCGCAGGTCGGTGGTGACCACCGCCGGCAGGTCGACTTCCAGCGTTTCCAGGCCGGCGTCGACTTCACGCACCACGGTGGCCTTGCCATCGGTGATGTCGAGCTTGGATGCGAAGGTCGCCTGCGGACGGCCCCACAGCGTGGCCAGCATCTGGCCGGTCTGGTTGGCGTCGTCGTCGATGGCCTGCTTGCCGAGGATGACAAGGTCCGGCTGTTCCTTCTCGATCAGCTTGAGCAGGGTTCGGGCGGCCGTCAGCGGCTGCACCGGCTGGTCTGCGACCACGTGGATGGCGCGGTTGGCGCCCATCGCCAGGCCGTTGCGCAGGTGCGGCTGGGCATCGGCCGGCGCGATGGTGGCGACCACCACTTCGGTGGCGATGCCCGCATCGCGCAGGCGCAGCGCTTCTTCCAGCGCGATGTCGTCGAACGGGTTGGGCGACAGCTTGACGCCGTCGGTGACCACGCCGGAACCGTCCGGCTTGACCTGGATGCGGACGTTGTAGTCCACCACGCGCTTGTAGCCGACGAGGATCTTCATCGAGCGGATGTCCTTGCAGGTGCGAGAAAGAGGCCTTTCGGGCCGACCGCCTATTTTAGCGGACGCCCGCCGGGGCTGCCTGCGCCGCTGGCGATTGCCCGAAAGTACGCTGGGGGTTCTCGCACGAATCGCTAGAATGGCGGCTCTACCCGCATTGGAGAACGGCCCGTGGCGTCCGCCAAGAGCAAGCTGTACGACAGTGCCGCCGCCGCCCTGGACGGGCTGGTGGCGGATGGCCAGACCCTTGCCGTCGGCGGCTTCGGGCTGTGCGGCATCCCCGAGGCGCTGATCGCGGCGCTGCGCGATTCCGGGGTGAAGAACCTGACCGCGATTTCCAACAACGCGGGCGTGGACGGGTTCGGCCTGGGCCAGCTGCTGGGCACGCGGCAGATCCGCAAGATGATTTCCTCCTACGTCGGCGAGAACAAGGAGTTCGAACGCCAGTTCCTGGCCGGCGAGCTGGAGCTGGAATTCAATCCGCAGGGCACGCTGGCCGAACGCCTGCGCGCGGGCGGCGCCGGCATCCCGGCGTTCTTCACCGCCACCGGCTACGGCACCGTGGTGGCCGAGGGCAAGGAGACCCGCGAGTTCGACGGCCGCATGTACGTGATGGAAACCGCGCTGAAGGCGGACGTCTCGCTGGTCAAGGCGTGGAAGGCCGACAAGGCGGGCAACCTCGTCTTCCGCAAGACCGCACGCAACTTCAATCCGGCCTGCGCGATGGCCGGCAAGGTCTGCGTGGCGGAGGTGGAGGAGCTGGTGGAGATCGGCGACATCGATCCGGACCACGTGCACCTGCCCGGCATCTACGTGCAGCGCATCGTGGTGAACCCCACGCCCGAGAAGCGCATCGAACAGCGCACCATCCGCCAGCCGGAGGACAACTGAGATGGCCTGGACCCGCGAACAGATGGCGCAGCGCGCCGCCCGCGAACTCACCGACGGCGCCTACGTCAACCTCGGCATCGGCCTGCCCACGCTGGTGGCCAATTACATCCCGGACGGAATGAACGTGTGGCTGCAGAGCGAGAACGGCCTGCTCGGCATCGGCCCGTTCCCGACCGAAGCCGAACTCGACGCCGACCTGATCAATGCCGGCAAGCAGACCGTCACCACGCAGCCCGGCGCCAGCTTCTTCGGCAGCCACGATTCCTTCGCGATGATCCGCGGCGGCCACATCAACCTGGCGATCCTCGGCGCGATGGAAGTCACCGACAAGGGCGACCTGGCCAACTGGATGGTGCCCGGCAAGATGGTCAAGGGCATGGGTGGCGCGATGGACCTGGTGGCCGGCGTGCAGCGCGTGGTGGTGCTGATGGAGCACGTCACCAAGGCCGGCACCCCGAAGATCATCCCCGAGTGCACCCTGCCGCTGACCGGCGTGGGCGTGGTGAACCGCATCATCACCGAGCTGGGCGTGTTCGACGTGACCCCGGATGGCCTGAAGCTGGTGGAACTGGCCGACGGCGTCAGCAGAGAGGAGGCGGCGGCGAAGACGGGCGTGCCGCTGCACTGAGCGTTGCCCGGTCTGGCGGCCTGCCGAAGTGCGGGTGTCGGGCGCTCTCCTGACGCCCCGCTTCGTGCGGCCTTGCGCGGCAAGCGCAGGTTTCAGGCGAGCCACCGGCAGGCCAGCGCCTGCCGCGAATGTCCCCCGGCAGCGGGCGCCGCCCGCTGCCTCCTCCTTGATTTCGCAGCAGGCGCTGCCCCGCCGCTGGCCTGCGGCTTTCACGCGTTTGGCGGAAGAGCATGATTTGCGTCCGCGGATTTGGCGCTTATCCGAGTCGCCTTGAAGTCACGCGGGTCCGGTCGTGCGGGCCACGCGGCGAAATCAAGGAGGAGGCAGCGCCGTGGCGCTGCCGGGGGACATTCGCTGCGGGGCCTGCACGGCCGGACCAGGCGATAAGTGTGCGCGTGCCGCGCTCGCACCAATCAAGAGCCTGACGGCAGTCCGGATACGTCGGCGCCGCGCGGTGCGGCGCTCCGGGGTGCGACCCCCGAAGCGCCTACATGTTCTGGTAGTTCGGCCCGCCACCGCCCTGCGGCGCCACCCAGACGATGTTCTGGGTCGGGTCCTTGATGTCGCAGGTCTTGCAATGCACGCAATTGGCGGCGTTGATCTGCAGGCGCTCGTTTCCGCTTTCGCCGATGAATTCGTACACGCCGGCCGGGCAGTAGCGCGCTTCGGGGCCGGCGTATTCGGCCAGGTTGACCGTCACCGGGATCGCCGGATTCTTCAGCGTGAGGTGGGGCGGCTGGTTCTCGTCATGGTGGGTGCTGGACAGGAACACGGAACTCAGGCGGTCGAAGGTCAGCACGCCATCGGGCTTGGGATAGTCGATCTTCGGCTGGTTCGCCGCGGGCTGCAGGCAGGCGTAATCGGGCGTCTGGCGATGGATCGTCCACGGCGGGTTGCGGATGCCCAGCTTCGGCAGCAGCCACTGCTCGATCCCGGTCATGAACGTGGCGAAGCCGCGGCCCTTCTTGAACCACTGCTTGAAGTTCTTCGACTGCAGCAGTTCGGCGTGCAGCCAGCTCTTTTCGAAGGCCGCCGGGTAGGCGGTGAGCTCGTCACGCTGGCGGCCCTCGCCCAGCGCCGCGAACGCGGCTTCGGCGGCGAGCATGCCGGTCTTGATCGCGGCGTGGCTGCCCTTGATGCGGCTGGCGTTGAGGAAGCCAGCCTCGCAGCCGACCAGCGCACCGCCGGGAAAGATGGTCTTCGGCAGGCTGAGCAGGCCACCGGCGGTCAGCGCGCGCGCGCCGTAGCCGATGCGCTTGCCGCCTTCCAGGTGCTTGCGGATCGACGGGTGGGTCTTGAAGCGCTGGAACTCGCCGAACGGGCTCAGCCATGGATTCTTGTAATCCAGTCCGATCACGAACCCGACCGCGATCTTGCCGTCCTCGGCGTGGTACAGGAACGAGCCGCCATAGGTATCGCTTTCCAGCGGCCAACCGGCGGTGTGGACGACCAGCCCGGGCTGGTGCCTGGCCGGATCGGCCTGCCACAGCTCCTTGATGCCGATGGCGTAGCTCTGCGGATCCTTGCCTTCGTCCAGCCTGTATTTTTCGATCAGCTGGCGGCCAAGCTGGCCGCGCGCGCCCTCGGCGAAGACGGTGTATTTCGCGTGCAGCTCCATCCCCGGCTGGTACTGGTCGGTGGGCTGGCCGTCCTTGCCGATGCCCATGTCGCCGGTGGCCACGCCCTTGACCGCGCCGGCCTCGTCGAACAGCAGTTCAGCGGCGGCGAAGCCGGGGAAGATCTCCACGCCCAGCGCTTCGGCCTGCTGCGCCAGCCAGCGCGCCAGTGCGCCGAGGCTGACCACGTAGTTGCCGTGGTTGTGGAAGCACTCCGGCAGCAGCCAGTGCGGGGTGGCGCGGGCGGAGGTTTCATCGAGGAACAGGAACTCGTCGCGCGTTACCGCCTGCTTCAGCGGCGCGCCGCGCTCCTTCCAGTCCGGGAACAGTTCGGTCAGCGCCTTCGGATCGACGATGGCGCCGGACAGGATGTGCGCGCCGGGCTCGGAGCCTTTTTCAAGCACGCACACGGAAACTTCGCGGCCTGCGTCTGCGGCCAGCTGCTTGAGCCGGATCGCGGTGGCGAGGCCAGCCGGGCCGGCGCCCACCACCACGATGTCGTATTCCATCGACTCGCGTTCGACGGCGTGCTGGGCGGCTGAATTCATGCGGCTCTCCTCTGGCAGACCGCCGATTGTCCGGGCTTTGGCGGAAGCCGGCAATCCACCGCCGTATGGTGCGGCCTGCGTGGGTCAGCGCGAGGCCGCGACCGGATGCGGCTGGCCGGCATGCGCGCGCCCGGCCTGCAGGCTCCAGCCTGCGACATCATGGCCCAGTGTCGACAGCGCCTGCGCGAAGGCATCGGCGACCTGCGCCACCGCCACCCCCGTCGCGGGTTGCGACTGTTGGAAGTTGCGGCTGCCGGCGACGGTCTGGTCGCGCAGGTGCAGCAGCGTGGCGTTGACTTCGACCACCGCGGCGGGCACCGCGTTGCCGGCGTACTCGGCGCGGAACCTGCGTACTTCCAGCAACAGCCGGTAGTCGGAACTGACGCCGCTGCCCTGGCGGGCGACCAGCGGCAGCCTGCCGCTGTCCTCCAGCGTGCGCAGCACCGCGTCCTGCACCATCTCTGCCGGCGTGCGCGCCCACAGCGCGCCCCGGTAGATCTGCAGCTCGCCCGGTACCGGGCTGACCACGATGCGCGGGCCGTCTTCCATCTGTGTCCCGCCGGCGCGGGCCAACGCCAGCGACCAGTCCACGGCAGGCCAGGACGGGTCGACGCGGCGCGCGGGTTCGGGCGCGTAGATGGTGGGAGTCTCGCGCGGGCCGCCGATCAGGCTGCTGCAGCCGGCCATCAACAGGCTGGAGGCGAGCAGGGCGGGGCGAAGGCTTCGCAGCACGGGATTCATTTCGGATCGAACTCCTTGGGTGCGTCGCGGCCCAGGATGTAGCGCGCGGGATTGCCTTCCATCCGTCCGCTGAGGGCCCGCAGGTCGCGCATCAGCGCGCGCAGCTCCACCAGGGTGGGGCCCAGCTGGGCCAGGCCGTCGCTGGTGAAGCTCTGCAGCGCCGGGCGGTTCTCCGCGATCATGGCATTGGCGTTGCCGGCGGTCGCATCCAGTTTCACCACCACCGCGTCGAGCTTGTCCAGCAGCGCCGGCAGGCGCTGCACGAAGTTCCGGTCGATGCCCTGCACGGCACCGTCGGCATGGGCCAGGGTGGCCTTCAGGGTCGCGGTGGCATCGCGCGCGTTGACGATCAACTCGCCGATTTCCTCGCGTCGGCCCGCGATGCTGCCGCTGGCCTGTTCGAGGTGTTCCAGCGTCTGCGAGATGCGGCGGATGTTGTCCTCGCTCAGCACCTGGTCCAGCCGCGCCACCAGCCGGTTGGCGGTGTCGGCGATGTTCTGCAGCGCCGACGGCTCGGTGCGGATCACCGGCAGGCGGCCGTCCGCCGCGGGCTGCAGCGCGGGAGCGTCCGGGCTGCCGCCGGTGAGCTGGATGAACGGCACGCCGGTGATCCCTTGCTGGGACAGCTTGGCGCGGGTATCGGTCTTGACCGGCGTGTTGGCCTTCAGTTTCAGCCGGGCGATGACCCGGCGCGCATCGTTGTCGTCCAGGTTCAGGCTTTCCACCGTGCCCACCGCCAGCCCGTTGTACTGCACGCTGCCGCCTTCGGTCAGCCCGGTGACGGGTTCGGTGAACACCACCATGTACTCGCGCCAGTTGCGCGCGGCGGAAAAGTTGCTGGCCCACAGCGCGAACAGCAGCAGGAGCACCGTGGTCACCAGCGTGAAGGTGCCGATCAGCACGTAGTTGGCGCGCGTCTCCATCAGGGCTGCTCCATCATTCGTTTCCTCCTGCCGAGACGCGCGCGGCGCGCGCCCGCGGCCCGTTGAAATAGGCCTGTACCCATGGATGGTCCAGCCTCTCCAGCTCGGTCACCGGCGCGGTCGCCAGGACCTTGCGGTCGGCCAGCACCGCCACCCGGTCACAGATAGCGTATAGCGTGTCGAGATCGTGGGTAATGAGGAACACGGTCAGGTCCAGCGCGCGCCGTAGAGTCAGGAGGAGTTCGTCGAACGCCGCCGCGCCGATCGGGTCGAGGCCGGCGGTGGGTTCGTCGAGGAACAGCACCGGCGGGTCCAGCGCCAGTGCGCGCGCCAGCGCCGCGCGCTTGCGCATCCCGCCGGACAGCTGCGACGGCAGCTTGTCGATGGCGTCGGCCGGCAGCCCGGCCAGCTTGATCTTCAGCAGCGCCAATTCGTAGCGCAGCGATTCCGGCAGTTCCGGGTAGTACTCCTTCAGCGGCACCTGCACGTTCTCGCCGACGGTCAGCGAGGAGAACAGCGCGCCGTCCTGGAACAGCACGCCGGTGCTGCGCTCGATGTGCCGGCGGATCACCGGGTCGTTGGATGTCGCGTCCATGCCCAGCACTTCGATGCGTCCGGCGTCGGCCCTGCGCAACCCCAGCACCGAGCGCATCAGCACCGATTTGCCCGAGCCCGAGCCGCCGACCACGCCGAGGATTTCGCCGCGACGCAGATCGAGGTCGACGCCGTCGTGCACCACCTGTTCGCCGAAGCGGTTGGCCATGCCGCGGATGCGCACGACCGGCGCTTCTTCCAGGACACCGTCGCCGGCGCGGGGGGCGGTGGAATCGATCATGCTCAGTAATCCATCTGCATGAACCACAGTGCGGCGAAGGCATCGATCACGATCACCATCGAGATCGCCTGCACCACGCTGGAGGTGGTGCGCTCGCCCAGCGACTGCGCCGTGCCCTTGACCTGCAGGCCTTCCAGGCAGCCGATCAAGCCGATCACCAGCGCGAACAACGGCGCCTTGGCCATGCCGACCACGAAATGCCGGATCTCGATCATCTCGTGCGCGCGCGCGACGTAGGCGGCAACGGGGATGTCGAGGTTGACCGCGCCCACCGCCATGCCGCCCAGCATGCCGGCCAGCATGGCGATGAAGGTCAGCAGCGGCAGCATCGCCAGCAGCGCCAGCACGCGCGGGATCACCAGCAGATCGACCGGGTCGAGGCCGAGCACCCGGATCGCATCCACCTCTTCGCGGTTCACCATCATGCCGATCTGCGCGGTGAACGCGCTGGCGGTGCGGCCGGCCAGCAGGATGGCGGTGAGCAGGACGCCGAATTCGCGCAGGAACGCGGCGTTGACCAGTTCCACCACGAAGATGGTGGCGCCGAAGTCGGCCAGCACCATCGCGCCGAGGAAGGCGATCACCGCGCCGACCATGAACGACAGCAGCGCCACCAGTGGCACCGCGTCCAAGCCGATCTGCTCCATGTGGTGGACGGTTGCGGTCAACCGCAGCCGGCCGGGCTGCTTGAACAGGCGCAGCAGCTTGGCCTGCACCTCGCCAAAGAAGCCGATCAGCAGGATGATCTCGCGGGTGTTCACCACCACCGAGCGGCCCAGCCGCTCCATCGCCGCGCCAACCCCGTATTCGCGCTTGCGCGCCGGGCGGTCGTCGTGGACGTTCTCGATCGCGTCCACCAGCGGCTGCTGGTCGGCGCGGAAGCGCAGCGTCGAATAGTCCAGCCCGCGGCGGTCGGCAAAGCGCAGCAGCTGCAGCACGCCCAGGGTGTCCAGCCGTTCGCAGCCGCGCGCATCCACGCCATCCACCTGTTCCTGCGCGTCCGCGAGCGCCTTTGCGATCGCGCCGGCATGGCGCAGCGTCCAGCGGCCGCGCAGGCGCAGGACGCCCGGATCGCCATCCTGGTCGATGCCGGCGGCTGGCGTGGTGCTGTGGGTGACCGGTTCCATGCCGGGCAAGCTTACGCAATGCCGTGTCGACGTGTGAATGCAGCATCGCGCATGCGATGCTTGGACGTCTCCGCCGCCTGCCCGCCATGACCGAAACGACCTACACCGAACGCATCGCCTTCGTGGTGGACCTGGCAAGGCACCTGCACGCCTACGGCACCACCTCGCAGCGCATGGAGGCCGCGATCGAATCGGTGGCGCGCAAGCTGGCGCTGGAATGCCAGCCCTGGTGCAATCCCACCGGGATCATCCTGTCCTTCAGCGACCCGGCGCGGCCGGCCGGCGAGTCGGACACCACCCGCATCATCCGTCCGGGCCTGGGCGACACCAATCTGCGCAAGCTGTGCGAAGCGGACCGCATCGCCGAGGACGTCATCAACGGGCGGATGGGGATCGGCGCCGGGCGCGCGGCGCTGCGCGAGTTGGATCGTCCCGGCGGTTGGCGCGGGCAGATGATGGTGGCGCTGGGCTTCGCGCTGGCCTCGGCCGCGGTGGCCGGGCTGCTGCGGCTGCCGTGGCTGGACATCGCCACCGCCTGCGTGATCGGGCTGCTGATCGGGGGGCTGGCGCTGGCGGCGCAGTCGCGGCCGCGCCTGCACGAGAGTTTCGAGGCGCTGGCCGGCCTGCTGGCGGGTGCGGTGGCGATCCTGGTCAGCAGTTTCGTCGGGCCGCTCAATCTCAATACCGTGATCATCGCGGCGGTCATCGTGCTGCTGCCCGGCATGATGCTGGCGCTGTCCACCAACGAACTGACCAGCCGCCACCTGGTGTCGGGCACGGCGCGCTTCGCCGGCGCGCTGATGATCATCGTCAGCCTGACCATCGGGATTGCGATCGCGTTCGGGCTCGCCGAGGTGGCCGGGATCGAGCCGCAGGTGCGGGCGTCGCGACCCCAGCCCGAGTGGGTGGTCTGGGGCGCGGTGGGGCTGGCCGCTTACGCCTTCGCGGTGCTGTTCCAGGCGGGGCGCCGTGATTATCCGCTGGTGATGGGCGCGGTGATCGCGGGCTACCTGATCTCGCGCTTCTCCGGCGAGTGGCTGGGGCCGATAGCCGGGGTGTTCCTGGCGGCGCTGGCGGCGACCGCGGCGGGCAATGCCTATGCGCGCTGGTTCAACCGGCCCGGCGCGCTGGTGCGATTGCCCGGCATCATCATTCTGGTGCCGGGCAGCATTTCGCTGCGCGGAGTGATTTCGCTGGTGCAGTCGCAGGACATCGGCGCGGGCGAGGCCGCGGCGATGGCCGCACTCAATACCCTGATGGCGCTGCTGGCGGGGCTGATATTCGGCAACCTGCTGATGCCCACGCGGCGCAGCCTGTAAGCGCCGCATCGATTCGGCGCAACGCCGGAAGAAAAACGCCGGCGCGAAGCCGGCGTCTTTGCCCTCGCGGTGCCGCGCGCTTACTTGATCAGCAGGTCTTCCAGCTTGCGGCCATTGGCGATTTCCGCCGCCACCCAGCGCGGCTGGCGGCCGCGGCCGGTCCAGGTGTCCTTCTCGTTGGCCGGGTTGCGGTATTTCGGCGGCACCTTGCCGGTGCTGCGGCCCTTGGCGGCCTTGCGGGCCTTCTTCGGCGCGGCGGCGGCAGCGCTGCCACCGGCCTTGCCGTACAGCTCTTCGAACGTCCAGCCGGAGGCCTTCAGCACCTTGGCGACCGCCGCCTTGGTCTGCGCGGCCGGCTTGCGCTTGGCCAGCACCTTGCGGCGGCTGTTGGCGCGCTTGATCAGCGCGGCCAGTTCCTGCGGGTTCAGGGTTTCGATATTGAGGCTCATGGGCTCTTCTTTATACTGGATGAAGGGATTATCCGGTCCATGGATGGACCGGATAATAACCGCGGATGCATTTGCCGCCAATATCTCGGGGATAGCGGATGCGGCCGCGGTTGTTTTCCTCAGCCGTTCGCGATCCGCGCCAGCAGCGCCGCCCGATCCAGGTTTTCCGGCTCCGCCGCGCTGCGCGCGCGATATTCGAAGGTGCCGGCTTCCAGGCCGCGGCCGGACACCACCACCCGGTGCGGAATGCCGATCAGCTCGATATCCGCGAACATCGCGCCCGGGCGCAGGCCGCGGTCGTCCAGTACGGCATCGATGCCGGCGGCATTCAAATCCGCGTGCAGGCTTTCGGCCGCCTCCGCCACCGTCCGGTCGTTCTTCGGGTTGATCACGCACACCGCCACCTGCCACGGCGCCATCGCCTGCGGCCAGCGGATGCCGGCGTCGTCGTGGTTCTGTTCGATCGCCGCGGCGACGATGCGCGAGACGCCGATGCCGTAGCAGCCCATCGCCGGGTTCACCGCCTTGCCGCTGGCATCCAGCACGGTGCATTTCATCGCTTCGGAGTATTTGCGACCGAGCGCGAACACGTGCCCAACCTCGATCCCGCGCGCCATCCGCAGGCTGCCGCTGCCGTCCGGCGACGGATCGCCCTCGACCACGTTGCGGATATCGGCGGTTTCCGGCTCCGGCAGGTCGCGGCCCCAATTGACGCCGGCGATATGGAAGCCCACCCTGTTGGCGCCCACCACGAAATCGGCCATGGCCGCCACGCTGCGATCGGCGATCACGCGGATCGTTTTTTTCGCCTGGAGCGGGCCGAGGAAACCCGGCTCGCTGCCGAGGTATTCCAGGATTTCCGCTTCGGTGGCCAGCCGGTAATCGGCCAGCCCCGGCAGTTTCGCCAGTTTGATTTCGTTCACCGTGTGGTCGCCGCGCACCAGCGCCAGCACGAACTGCGGGCCGCCGTCGCCATCGACGGCCATGATCGCCACCGATTTGACCGTGCGCGTAAGCGCGATCTCCATCAGCGCGGCCACCTCCTCGCAGGTTTTCTGGGTGGGCGTTTCGATATCGCGCAGCGCTTCCGACGCTGACGGGCGCGGGCCGGGCGCAACCGCTTCCGCCAGTTCGACGTTGGCCGCGTACTCGGAGGTTTCCGAGAACGCCAGCGCGTCCTCGCCGGAGTCGGCGAGTACGTGGAATTCGTGCGAGGCGCTGCCGCCGATCGCGCCGGTATCCGCCGCCACCGCGCGGAACTTCAGCCCCAGCCGGGTGAAGATGCGCGTGTAGGTGTCGTACATGGTGCGGTACTGCGCATGCAGAGAATCCTCGTCGGCATGGAAGGAATAGGCGTCCTTCATGATGAATTCGCGCGCGCGCATCACCCCGAAGCGCGGGCGGATCTCGTCGCGGAACTTGCTGGTGATCTGGTAGAAATTGACCGGCAGCTGCTTGTAGCTGGCGATTTCCTGGCGGAAGAAATCGGTGACCGCTTCCTCGGCGGTGGGGGTGAAGCAGTATTCCTGCTCCTTGCGGTCGCGGATCTTCAGCAGCTGCGGGCCGAACTTCGCCCAGCGCCCGGTTTCCTCCCACAATTCCTTCGGCTGCACCGAGGGCATCGCCATTTCGATCGCGCCGGCGCGGTTCATTTCCTCGCGCACCACGGCTTCCACCTTGCGCAGCACGCGCAGCCCCAGCGGCGACCAGGTGTACAGGCCGGCGGCGAGCTTGCGGATCATGCCGGCCTTGAGCATCAGCTTGTGGCTGACGATCTCGGCGTCGGCGGGGGTTTCCTTTTCGGTGCGGAGGTGGAATTGCGACAGGCGCATGGCGTTCGGGCGTGGGGAAAACCCGCATTCTGCCATGCGCCGCCGGCGCCCCCCGCGGGCGCGGCGCCTATTTGGCGCCGTCCACCGCCATGCCGTCCTGCGGGGCGCGGCTGATCCGCTCGTAGCGGCGGCCCTTCGGCGGTTCCTCGGTGACCTGCAGGTTGCCGGCGTCGTCGCGCCAGCGGTACAGCGCGTTGGCGCGTTCGGCCTGGATGGCCGCGGCCTCCGCGGCGGCCTGGCGCTCGCGCTCGCGGCGGGGCATCTCGGTGGTGAACCACCACCACGCCGCGGCCGCCAGCGCCACCGCGGCCAGCAGCATGCCCAGCTGTTTCACGGCTTGGCCTGCATGCAGAACGCCTTGACCGCGGCCTGGTTCAGCTCCAGCTGCGCCTTGTGTTCGTCCGCGGTCAGGTTGCGGTCCGGCTTGCCGTCGCTGTTGGTGTCGATTCCGATCGGGCCGCCGCCCTGCAGGCGGGCGACGTTGCCGCGCGCCTTGGTGCACTGCTCGCTTTCCGGCTGCTTGGCGGCGCCTTCCGCGGGCTTGCCGTCCCGGACGTCGAGGTCGCGGGTCTGGTGGCTCTGCTTGGGCGCCACGTCGGTGTAGTGGGTCACGCCATTGGCGTCCTTCCACTGGTAGACGCGCTGCTGCTGCGCCAACGCCGGTGCCGCGGCCACGGTCAGCGCCAGCGCGATGGCGAAGGAGTGGATGGGGTTCATGCGGGCGCTCCGGGGGAATGTGCGCCGATTGCAGCACCGCGCCGCCGCCGCCGCAAGCCCGTAAACTGGCGGCATGGACGAAACCGGAACCCCCGCCCCGCGCCCGCGCGGCCGCGGCATCTACCTGCTGCCGAACCTGTTCACCACCGGCGGGCTGTTTGGCGGCTTCTTCGCCATCATCGCCGCGTCGCAGGGACGCTTCGAGGCGGCCTGCGTGGCGATCTTCGTGGCCGGCGTGCTGGATGGCCTGGACGGGCGGGTGGCGCGGCTGACCAACACCCAGAGCGAGTTCGGCGTGCAGTACGACTCGCTGGCCGACCTGATCAGCTTCGGCATGGCCCCGGCCATGCTGATGTACCACTGGGCGCTGGTGTCGATGAAGCTCGACAGCTTGACCCTGGGCAAGATCGGCTGGCTGGCGGCATTCCTGTATGCCGCCTGCGCGGCGCTGCGGCTGGCCCGCTTCAACAGCCAGGTGGGCACCGTGGACAAGCGCTGGTTCGTCGGCCTGGCCAGTCCGGCTGCGGCGGGCCTGATGGCCAGCTTCGTCTGGGTCTGCCAGGAATTCGGCTGGTCCGGCGAGGAGCTGCGCTATGCGGCGCTGGCGCTGACGGTGGTGGCGGGCCTGCTGATGGTCAGCCGGATCCGCTACAGCAGCTTCAAGGGCAGCGGCAGCGGGCCGAAGGCCGACCGGGTGCCGTTCTTCGTGCTGGTGGTGGCGCTGGCCATCCTGATCGCGCTGTGGGTCGCGCCGGCGGTGACGCTGCTGACTGCCAGCACCCTGTATGCGCTGTCGGGCCCGCTCATGTGGTTCCGCCGCCGCCACCCGGCGGGGCAGGACGGCTGAAGGTGGGCTGGGACGGGTTCCAGCGGGCGGCGCTGGCCGAGCTTGGCCACGTGCTCTATCGCCTGCCGGATGCGTCGCCTGCAGGAGCCACCGCCGAAGGCGTGGCGCCGGATGCGCCGATGCTGGCGCGGCTGGCGCGTGCGGCCGGCGTGGCGCCGGACGCGCTGCTGTCCCGGCCCGACATTGCCGCGCAGAGCGCCCACCTGCGCGGCAATGCCGACGCCAAGCGCGCGCTGTGGCCGCGCCTGCGCGCAATGCGTCGCGAATCCCGCGCGTGAGCGCCATGGGATATGCCACGGAAGCGGCCGCGAGCCTGCGGCCGATGCGCGAGGCCGACCTTGACGCGGTGATGCTGGTCGAGGAGCGCGCCTATCCGTATCCGTGGACCCGCGGCATCTTTCGCGATTGCCTGCGCGCCGGCTACCCGATGTGGCTGCTGGAGCAGCAGGGCGTCATCGTCGGCTATGGCGTGCTGAGCATCGCCGCCGGCGAGGCGCATGTGCTCAACCTGTGCACCGCGCCCGGCCACGAAGGGCAGGGGCTGGGCGCGCGCATGCTGCAGGCGCTGCTGAAGATCGCCCGCGGCCACGGCGCGCAGCGCGTGTTCCTGGAGGTGCGGCCCTCCAATCCGCGCGCGATCGCGCTGTACCAGCGCAGCGGCTTCAACGAGATCGGCCGGCGTCCGCGCTACTACCCGGCCCGCGACGGCCGCGAGGACGCCATCGTGATGGCGATGGAACTGCTGGACTGACCGGCGTCCGGGGCCGGGCCGAGGCCCCGCCGCAGGGGCGTTTTTTTGGTTCATCTCCCAACTCCGGGGAATGCGGCGCGGATCTTGAGGAAGAAGTAGGTG